>PEXO01000170.1 GCA_002779045.1 Elusimicrobia bacterium CG08_land_8_20_14_0_20_59_10
CCTTTATCCAGGCGCCTCCGGGACCGCGGTAATCGGGGATGCCGCTGCCGGTGGAAATGCCCGCGCCGGTAAAGACCAGTATCTTTTTAGACCCCGAAACCAGTTTTTTGGCTTTTTCTATATCGCCGGACATATGGGAGACAGGCCGCTCACATTTCCAGAGGCTTTAAACAATCGGGGGAATCATTGGCCGGGTCATTAACGATATCCGAGACGCGGTACCCGTGCATCAGCGACGAATCGTAAGCGCGCAGCAGCGGCAGCAGGGTTTCGCTGTCCCGCATTTTAGGGTCAAGCCAGAGCGCTTCATGCCTGCGCTCGAGTATTACCGGCATGCGGTGATGTATGCCGCGCAGCAGCGCGTTGGAGGCCGCGGTAATGACCGCGTAAGTGCCGTTCTTTTCCTCGTACACCCCGGCCATGGCAAAAAGGCCCTTATCGCGCATTTCAAAGCGGTACGGCATTTTTACCCCGGCGGAAGTGCCCCATTCATAAAAGCCGTCGGCCGGGATAAAGCAGCGGGTACGGTAGAAGGCGGTCCTGAACGCCGGGCGCGAGGCGATGCCCTCCGCCCGGGCGTTAATAAAGCCCTCCCGCGCCGGCTCAAAAGCGGCGGGCGCGGCGGCGTCGCCGGAAAATTTACGCTCCAGGGAATTCCCCTCGCTGAACAGCGTCACGGCCGGCCCGGCCGGAGCGGCCCAGCCCGGGATAAACCCCCATTTCAACAGCTTCAGCCCGCCGCAGCAGGCAACGGGCGTGGCAGCTCCCGGGGAGATATTATAGCGCGGCTTGCTGTTGAAGGGCGGCGGCTTGAGCGAAAAGCGTTTTACGGCTTCGGCCAGGTCAAAAGCCTGAGAATATCTGCCACACATAAGAGTGTCAGCCTTCCTGTTTTGCGCTCACCTTATCTATTTCCGCCGCTAGCTTGTCGAAATCGACCGGCTTGGAGAGTATCGGTATCTCTTTAGGGATGCCGGCATCCGCCAGCTCCATCGGCGTGACCCCCGTCACCATTATTACCGGAACGCCGGCCAGCGGCGGGTACATATCTATCATGGCTATCATGGAGTCGCCGGTCATCTCGGGCATATGCATATCCGTTATCACAAGGTCCGGGCGGCCCTCCAGGGCCAGCTTCACCAGTTCCTGTCCGTTCTCCGCCGCCGCCACCTCGTGGCCCATGTCGGAAACGCAGGAGACAAGCATCTCCCGCACCCCGTCGTCGTCTTCCGCGATGAATATCTTCATAAGCTGTCCGGACGGAGCACCGGGATACATGTAACCAATGTTACATTTCCCCCCGTATTGTATACCAGAAATCCGCGCATTATTCAAGGGTGAACAGAAGCGCTGCGCTGCGGACGCTGTGGAGAAAACCTCAAAGCCGCCGGGGAAGGGGTCCTGTGTTTTACTATCCGCAGACCGCGCCTCCTGGGCGGATATATTATCAAAAACCCCGCCAGTCTTGTCCTATAGACCGCCGGTTTTTGCTACCATTTAACTGCGGCCCGCTGCTTGGGGCGTCACCGGGAGGACACACATGAAAAGAACATTGTTAAATGTATTTGCGGCCATTCTGCTGCTGACGGGAATGGCCTCCGCCGGTTTCTGCGGCGGAAAAAAGATAATCTGCGTTATCGACCTTCAGGACAAATCCAGCCATCAAAGCGGGTGGCGCAATGTGGGCGCCGGAGTGGCCGAAATGATAGTTACCGCCCTCTCGGAAACGAAAAAATACACACTGGTGGAGCGCAGCAAGCTGGACGCCGTAATGGATGAACAGCGGCTCGGGGCTTCCGGGGCCGTGACCGCCCAGACCGCCGCCAAAATAGGCAGGCTGCTGGGGGCGAAATACATTATAACCGGCGCCGTAACCGAGTTCGGCATAAAGAACAGCAAGCTCGGCGTGGGCGGGCTGAGCAAGCTCAAGGGACTTGGTGGTTTAGGCGGCGGCGCGAAGCTGTCCACCACCAAGGCCCGCGCGGTGCTGGACGTGCGCGCCATAGATACGACCTCGGCCCAGATAGTGGCGTCGGCAAGCGGCGAAGGAGAAAAATCCAGTTCCAAGGTCTCCGCGGACCTCAGCATAGCGCCCAGTTTCGACTTCGGCAAGGAGGGCTTCGACGAGACCATCCTTGGCAAGGCCGCCCGCAATGCCGTTAACTCGGTGATAAAGGAACTGACCAGGAAATTCGACGAGGCCGGCGGCGGCGCCGTGAAAATCATAAAAATAACCGGCAGCCGGATCTACATAAATTCCGGCGGCGCGGACGGGGAAAAGAAAGGCAACACCTACGTCATCTACCGCCAGGGTGAGGAGATGCTGGACCCGGACACCGGAGAATCGCTGGGCTCCGAGGATGAACAGATAGGGACGGCTAAAGTGGTGAAGGTCACCCCGAAGTATTCCATAGCCGAGACCAAGACCGGGGGCGTGACGAAGAAGGACATCCTCAGAGCGAAATAACCTGATTCTTCCGCAAAAACCCCGTCCCCCTCCCAGGCGGACGGAATTGTTGGTTCCCCGGAATGCAAGTGGACGGTCGGACCGTCTCTTTAATATAATAATTGTAATTCCGTCGGGTCATTTCTGACGGGACAGGCTATGATACGACTCTCCGATTATGTGGTAAAGCGTCTGACAGAACATGGCGTCAGGCATGTGTTCATGATCTCCGGCGGCGGGGCCATGCACCTCAACGACGCCGTAGGGAAATGCCCCGGGCTGGAATACACCTGCACCCATCACGAACAGGCCGCGGCCATCGGGGCCGAAGGCTACAGCCGGGTTTCCGACAGGCTCGGGGTGACCATAGTGACCACCGGCCCCGGCGGGACCAATACCCTTACCGGCCTGACAGGCCAGTGGCTGGATTCCATCCCGGCCCTCTACCTCTCGGGGCAGGTAAAATTCAAGACCACTGCCGCCTCTTGCCCCGAAGCCGGCCTGAGACAGCTCGGCGACCAGGAAATAAACATTACCGATATCGTAAGACCGGTAACGAAGTTCTCCCACCTGCTTACCGACCCCCGCCAGGTGCGGCAGGTGCTGGACAAGGCCGTGCACCTGGCCTCCGCCGGCCGCCCCGGCCCGGTGTGGATAGATATACCCCTGGACGTACAGGCGGCGCTTATAGACGAGACGACCCTCCCCTCCTACGAGCCGGAAGCCGCGGCGCAAAGACCGGACCTGAAGGAAAAGACGCGGGAGGCCCTGAAAATGCTGCTGGCCGCCAAACGCCCGGTACTGGTGGCCGGCCACGGTATAAGGCTGGCCGGGGCGCAGAAACTGTTCGAAAAACTGGCGGACGCCCTGAAAATACCGGTACTGGCCACCTTCGCCGGTTTCGACCTGGTACCGGACGAAAGCCCGTGGTTCGCCGGCAGGATAGGCACCGTCGGCACCCGCGGCGGCAACTTCTCGCTGCAGAACGCGGACCTTGTTATTTCGCTGGGCTCGCGCAACAATATCCGCCAGGCAAGCTATGACTGGCCGAATTTCGCCAAGCGGGCGAAGAAGATAATAGTGGACATCGACCCCGCGGAACTTAAAAAGCCGACGGTCATTGCCGACCTGCCGGTCAATTCCGACGTCGGTGAATTCATGAAGGAGCTCCTGGCCGCCCTGCCCGCCGGAGGGGCCGGGGATCTTTCCGGCTGGCTGGCCTGGTGCCGCGAAAGGACCGCCAGCTATCCCGTAGTGCTGGAAGAACATAAGAACCTTAAGTCCCGCGTCAGCCCGTACCATTTCATCCGGACGCTTACCGGTATGCTGTCCGCTGATACCCCCGTAGTAGCCGGCAACGGCTCCGCCTGCGTCTGCCTGTTCCAGGCCGGGATAGTAAAGAAGGGGCAGCGGCTGTTCTTCAACTCCGGCTGCGCCTCCATGGGCTACGACCTCCCGGCCGCCGTGGGCGCCTGCATCGGCAGCGGCAAAAAGAACGTGGTCTGCCTGGCCGGGGACGGCAGCCTGATGATGAACCTGCAGGAGCTGGCTACGGCGGTCCATTACAAGCTCCCTGTAAAGATCTTCGTCCTGAACAATAACGGCTATATCTCCATCCGGCAGACGCAGGAGAACTTCTTCCAGGGCCGGCTGGTGGCCTGCGACCCCTCCTCGGGAGTGGGCTTTCCGGATTTCGTGAAGGTAGGGGCGGCTTTCGGCCTCCATACCGAGGTGATAGATTCGGAAGACGGGATGCGCGCCAAAATAGAAAAGGTCATGGCGGTCGAAGGGCCGGCCCTGTGCGACGTCAGGCTGCCGGCGGATTACAAGTTCATGCCCAAGCTTT
>PEXO01000429.1:0-372 GCA_002779045.1 Elusimicrobia bacterium CG08_land_8_20_14_0_20_59_10
ACGCTGCGGCTGGGTTTTGTCTGGGACGATCCGCAGATGATTGTGGAGAACGTCCACATCCGCAGCTGGTCCGCGGCCAGCCTCAAACATCATTTCACCAGCGACGCCTTCAACCAGGGGCTGGATTATTACCGCCCGCTGCAGTCGGTCTCCAATGCGGTGGATTTCACTGTCTGGAAGCTGAACCCCTTCGGCTATCACCTGACCAACCTTTTCTTCCACCTGCTTAATTCCTGCCTGCTTTTCCTGCTGGCCGGAAAGCTGGGGTTCAGCCGCGTCGTTTCGTTCATAGCGGCGGCGCTGTTCGCGGCTAACCCGGTGGTGGTGGAACAGCTTATCGTTATCGCGGGCCGGGCGGAGGTTATGACCTTC
>PEXO01000429.1:501-1105 GCA_002779045.1 Elusimicrobia bacterium CG08_land_8_20_14_0_20_59_10
CTTATCCCCTTCTACCTGCTCCTGCGCCAGTATGTCGTGGGTTTCCCCGCGCTGAGAGCGGACGGCTTGCTCTGGACGGCGGCCAACACGCTGCTGAAGCTGCCTAAGATAGTATTCCTCTATCTCGGCAATTCGCTTTTTCCTTTCAACCTGTATTCGCACCGTGCGCAGCCCGGTTTCGGGGCCGATACGGCGCTATATTTCCTGGCGCTCTATGCCGGGATCGCCGCCGCTCTGCTGCGCCGGCACCGTACGGCGCTGTTCCTGGCGCTCTGGTACCTGGCCGCGCTGGCACCCAAGTTCCCCCTGCTTATCAGCCCGCGCAACGATTATATGCTGGACCACTGGGTCTATCCGTGCAATTTCGCCCTGTTCCTCGGCCTCGGTCTGCTTTATGAAAAACTTTCCGGCACCGGCGCCGCCGCCAAAAAGCTCTCCGCCGCGGTACTGGCGGCGCTGCTGGTCTTTTACATCTACGAAGGCAATCTTAATACCGCGCAGCGCGGCTCCAGCCTGAAGATCTACCGGCACACGCTGGAGCATACGGTCTCCTACCAGGCCATGCACAACCTGGCCCGCGAATATTACCTTCTTGGTGATGACA
>PEXO01000373.1 GCA_002779045.1 Elusimicrobia bacterium CG08_land_8_20_14_0_20_59_10
GCGGCAGAGATTTGTGGAAACCAGAGGTATTCGGCGCGGACAGCGACACACCCGGCACTGTGTTGTCATAGTAGAAGGTATGAGTGGTATAGGCGCTCAAGTTGCCGGCTATATCATAGGCCCGGGCCTCCAGCATATACCTGTAGCCGTCATTGAACGAAGGTGTGGGATACTGCCAGTTCCCTTGGCCGGCCACCAGCCAGCTGCTAACGTCTATCACCCAGCCGGTGGTATGCAGGTAGGAAGGCGGGGTTGTCATTTCCCGCAGCCGTATCTCGGCCCTGTCTATGCCGAAGGCATCGGAGGCCGAGCCGTTCATGAGAGACAGGTAATAGTCCGGTTCCGACGCGTTATTGCCGTAGTACTGGTCGGCCACGGGCTTGGCGATGCTGACAGAAGGGAGCGTGGCGTCATAAACAAAGGTCAGCGTCGAATAGACCGGGGTCCAATTGAGCGCATTATCCTGCGCCCTCGCCACTACCTGGTAGGTGGCTCCGCTGGTAAGGCCGGACAGCCCGGTCCACGCCCAGGAGCTGGACCAGATAGTAGCCGCCTGGCTGGTGAAGCCGGCCTCGGCCCATGCGCCGGCAACGTAGGAAGACACGTCTATGCGCACATCCTTCAGGCCGGAAAGGGCCGCGGAGGCCGTGCCGTATATGTTCGGGGTGTATTTGAGCTTCGCCCCGCTGACAGGCGAAGTCGCCACCACCACCGGCGGAGTGGTGTCGAAGACGATGTCGTATTTTTCCGCGATATTGGCGAAAAGGTCCGCCGGGTTCGCCACGGGCACGGCATTGTCCTGGGCGCGCACCCTTACGCGGTAGGCCCTGTCCGATACCATGGCCGGATTTATGGAGGAAGCGTATTCCCAGGTGCCCGAGGACGGCCCCAGGTCATACCAGGCGGTGGCCGGCCACCAGGAATTGCCATCGTTATAGGCCGAGGAGGAGAACGAGACGGAGTTGTCATAATAGTAGGTATCGGAGCCGTACAGGTAGGATAGCTGCACCTGTATGTTCTCCTTTGCCGCTATGCCGGAATTGCTGGCCCAGTCGGGATCATTGGCGGCCCCGGTAATGGAAGTAAGCGACGTTATCCTGGCCCCGGTCTGTATCGAGGTTATGGTTGCGACCGGCGCGGTCTTGTCTATGGTGAAGGTCACCGAGGAGCCGTTGCCGGAGAAATTGGTCTGCGCATTGCCGGCCTTATCAAAGGCCTCGGCCCACATGGTATAGCTGTAGGTATCTATCCAGACCCCTGGCGCGGGCACTGCCGTAACCGCCCAGGAAGACTGGTAGACGGCGGCATCGGTGGAGACGGAAGAAGAGTAGCTCCAGCCGGAACCGGTCCAGTACATGCCAAGATTATTGTTCCTTATGTGCAGCTTTATGGCTTGTATCTGCTCGCCGGGCTGCCAGGAGGCGCCAGTCACCAGCGCTTCCTGTATGGCGCCGGAAGCGAGGGCCACGCCGGAGCGCCTGGCCCCGGCCGCCACGGCGGTCACCGTGGCCGTGGGAACGGTAATGTCGAAGTAGAACTGCACGGCGGTGGCATAGGGGGACTCATTGCCGGTCAGGGAAGTATCGGCATAGGTATTATCCAGCGCCAGGGCGCGTACCTGGTAGCGGGCGCCGTCGCTGAAGGCGGCGGTGGGATAGCTCACTACGTATTCCCATGAGGAGCCGCTTACAAAATAACTGCCCAGGTTGGCGTCGGTAGGCGTCCAGGAAACAATGGTATAGCTGGAGGCCGCATTGTCCCAGTACTTCCCGGCGCTAGGGCCGTTGAGGTCGCGCAGTTCCGCCCATACCTTATTTATGCCGGCGGCCGGTGGGCTGGTCCCGGGCGGGTCGGAGGCCGGGCCGCCCAGCCTGGGCATGGCATTGTAGTAGACCTGGGCCGCGGCGGGCAGCTGCACGCTAATGCTGGGCGCGGCGGTGTCGAAATAGATTTCATTGACCAGGTTGCCGGATTCCGTCACATTGGCAAAGCTCAGGCCCACCGAAGTGACGGTATAGGAGGAACCGCTGAGGAATTCCAGCTCGGCCGGCAACGGACTGTAGGTCCAGTTGGTGGAAGGCGCAATGGTAGTGGCTACCGAGACCTCCTGCCACGCTTTTGTATTGAAATTCCAGTACCAGCCGTCGCTGAGACGGCTCAGGTAGAGGTTTATCGATTTAGTGTCGGTATTGGCCGTGCCGCTTATCTGGGAGATTGCTTTATAATAGCGTCCGTCCGCCGGCGAGGTCACAGCGGTATGCGAAGGCGGCGGCACGAACTTAAACCTGCGGTAGCCGAAGGACGACTGGCCATTGCCGGCATAATCCGCGGCGCTGGACCGGATGATAAAGTAGCAGTTGGCCGCCCAGTCCACCCCGGCCGAGTTGTATTCCCAGGAATAATTGCCGGGATTGTAGGAAGTCACGCCCAGCCATTTCTCCGGCCCCTGCCAGCCGGAACCGGTCCAGTACATGCCGTTGCGCCCCGTATTGCTGCAGCCGGGATTGCTACTGTCCTGCTGTATGGTCAGCTGCACCGTGGAGATGAAGGCGGCGAAGTCCTGCGCCGTGCCGGTTATGCTGGAGGCGATTTGCTCAAAGGAATCATTGTAAGGCGGCGAAGTGAAAGTGGAGATTGGAATGCTCAGGTCCAACGTGAAGCTGGATTGGTTAAGCGCAAAGTCCGTATAATTGCCGGCGCGGTCGAGCGCCTTGGCCTTAAGCACGAAAGTAGCGCTGGTGCGGCCAACCGACCAGGAATCGTCCGCTGCTGGTGGGCTGTTCACCGGCAGGGAGGCTGCGGCTACCGTCCAGTTCTCCAGCGCGGTTATGGGCCCGGAGCTGTAGCCGGTCTGCCAGGCCCCGGTGGCGAAGTTCCAGTACTGCGCCGGGCTTCTGTCCGTATCTATAAGTTCCAGCCACAGCTCTTTGAGCCCGGATGGGATACCGCCTGCGCCTGCCGGGTCGGGAGCGGTGCCGGCCAGTGAGGAAAGCATATTGAAATAGGTATTATGCCCCGGTGCGGTTATCGCGACCGTGGGCGTGGAGAAGTCCAGAACAAAGGTGGACGTGGCATAGTCCACTTCGGTGTTGGGGCCGCCATTGGCCGTCTCTGTATTGTCTATGGCCCGGGCCTGCAGTTCAAAGCGGTAGCCATTGCCGTTATTGGTGTCCAGGAAAGCCGCCGTGCCTATGGTCACCGTCCACGGCGACAGGTCGGCGTCCACCGGCTTCCAGTACCAGTCGGATGACTGCGTGGTCCAGATCTTGTCCATCCACTGGTAGTAGGTCCTGTTGGAGCCGGAATCAAGCCTGGAGATCCTCATAGCCACGCTATTGAGGCCGGAGTAGGCGCCCACGCTCCAGTCGCTGGCGGTACCGGCCAGGGTGGAGGTAGCGACATTCAGCCAGGCGCCGTCGGTCGGGAAGGTGACCGTTGAAACCGGGACCACGGGGTCTATGGTGAACTGGGAGTCGGCCGCCGGCACGGCAGAGGTGGACTTATTGACATTGCCGATGGCGTCCCGGCCCAGGACGGACACGGTGTAGGCCCTGGCTATCCTGGACTCCCTCAGCCCGTCGAACACCGCGGCAAGGTTGGCATCATCGTATACCCAGTTCCCTCCGGCTATGGAAGTGGCATTGCGCCAATGCGTAGCGGGAACAAAGGCGGCGTCGTTGAAATCAGTACCGTTCCAGTAGCCGATGGGCGGGCCTACCTGCGTTATCACAAGCTGCACGCCATTGCCCGGACTTATGCCGGAAACCGCCTCCTCGTAGGTTCCGTAGAAGGACGGCACGTCGGTATAAGCATGCGTGCCGGGCATGGTTATGGTGGTGGTGGGCGCGTAATTGTCGTAGGTGAACTGGTATTCCACGTACGCAGCTTCCGTATTGTTGGAACGGTCCCTCGATCGCACTTTCACCTTGTAGACATTGTCCTCAGTAAGGGTCGGCGGCCAGGTCTCCCCCCCGGACGGGTATGACCAGGAAGCGGAGGAACTCAAGTACACACCGAACTTGGAATCGTTGGCGCCATACCAGGTCACGCTGACCGGACGCCAGTCGTCATTGGTATCAAAGACCCCTGCGCCGTTATAGAGCGTATTGCCGCCGGTAACATCCACAATGCGCAGTTCTATCCCCCCGGGCGCCACGCCGGAATAGGAACCCGGGGTTGCCAGCCAGTCCAGAACGGAACCTCTCAGCGTAGTAATCTGCGCCCGGTTATGGTATGGCTGGTAGGGCACGG
>PEXO01000393.1 GCA_002779045.1 Elusimicrobia bacterium CG08_land_8_20_14_0_20_59_10
GAAATACGCGCCCCGGCCGGAACGCTTGCCGGCGTAAGCGGCTTCCAGATAAGCTTCGGCGACGAATCCGTGCTTACCCCGGGCAATAAGCCGGGAGTGCTGATGGCGATGAATCCCGCGGCGCTTGCCGTGAACCTGAAAAACCTGGAAAAGGGGTCGGTAATAGTGACCAACTCCGACGCCTTCACCCCGGCCGCGCTGGAGAAAGCCGGTTACGCGTCGAATCCCCTTGAGGACGGCGCTCTCTCCAATTACCGCGTTATAGGCGTGCCGGTGAACGCCCTGACGGAAGGCGCGCTCAAAGATTCCGGGCTTACAAAAGCGCAGATACTGAAATGCAAGAATTTTTACCTGCTGGGGCTGCTTTACTGGATGTACGGCCTCCCGATGGAAACTACGCGGGAATGGATAAAAATAAAGTTCAAAAAAGCGCCGGAACTGGCGGCGGCGAACATTAAAGTGCTGACGGCGGGCCACGATTATGCCGAAGCCACCGAGATCTTCGACGCCAGGTTCCAGCTGAAGAAGAGCCCCGTGGCCCCCGGCAAATACAGGAATCTTACCGGCAACGAGGCCGCTGCCTACGCCCTTATAACCGCGGCCAAGCTGCTTAAGAAGAAGCTCTTCTACGGGTCTTACCCTATTACCCCGGCTTCCGAGATACTGCAGACCCTTTCGAAACACCGCGCCAATGACGTGGTTGTATTCCAGGCCGAAGATGAAATAGCGGCCATCTGTTCATCCATCGGCGCCTCGTTCACCGGAGAATTGGCGGCCACCGGCACCAGCGGGCCCGGGTTTTCCCTGAAGACCGAGGCGCTGGGACTGGCCGTCATTGCGGAGCTCCCGCTGGTGGTGGTAAATGTCCAGCGCGGCGGCCCGTCCACCGGGCTCCCCACCAAGACCGAGCAGTCCGACCTGCTGCAGGCGGTTTACGGCCGCCATGGCGAATGCCCGCTGGTGGTGCTTGCCGCCAGAAGTCCGGCCGACTGCTTCAGCACCACGCTGGAAGCCGCCCGCATAGCGGTGAAATATATGACGCCGGTGATAGTGCTTTCCAACTCCTATCTTTCAAGCGGTTCGGAGCCTTTCCGCATTCCCAGGCTCTCCGAGCTGCCTAAGTTCCATACGGCCCCTCTGCCGGCCGCGGAGGATTTCAAACCCTTCATGCGCGATCCGGATACCCTGGCCCGGCCCTGGACCTGGCCCGGCCTGGCCGGTTACGAGTACCGCGTCGGCGGTCTTGAGAAGGCCGATATTACCGGCGCCGTCAGCTATGACCCGGAAAATCACGAGCGCATGACCAAGCTCCGCGCTGAAAAAGTGGCCCGGGTGGTAAAAGAGATCCCGCCCACGAAGATCCATGGCCCGGCCGAGGGCGACCTGCTGGTGGTGGGCTGGGGTTCCACCTACGGCGCCATTAAAACCGCCGTCAACGAGGCCCGCAAGGCGGGACTCAGCGTTTCTTCCATCCATGTCAGGCACATTTTTCCCATGCCGCCGGACCTGGGTCCCATCATGCGGCGGTTCCGTAAGGTGCTGGTGCCGGAAGAGAATTCAGGGCAGCTCAGGCTGCTGCTGCGCTCCGCGCATATGCTCGAACCCCTGGGCCTTAACAAGGTGCAGGGCCAGCCGCTGAATTCCGACGAGGTGCTGGCGAAAATAAACGAGATCCTGAGGGGGAATTAATATCATGGAAAAAACAAAACTTACAGCTAAAGATCTTTCCTCCGGTCTGCCGGTCAAATGGTGCCCCGGCTGCGGCGACTTCGCCATACTCGCCATGATACAGAAGACCATGGCCGGCATGGGCCTGCCGCTGGAACAATATGCCGTCATTTCCGGCATAGGCTGCTCCAGCCGCTTCCCGTATTATATGGGCACCTACGGGTTCCATACCCTGCACGGCCGCGCGCTGCCGGTGGCTTCGGGGGTTAAGCTTTCTCACCCGGAGCTCTCCGTCTGGGTGGTGACCGGGGACGGAGACGGGCTGTCCATAGGCGGCAACCATATGCTGCATACGATACGCCGCAATATAGGCCTTAAGATAGTGCTTTTCAATAATCGCATCTACGCCATGACCAAGGGCCAGGCTTCCCCCACCACCCTGCCGGGCTCAAAGACCAAGACCACGCCGCTGGGCGCCATAGACTATCCGTTCAACCCGGCGCGGTTCGCCGTGGGGCTTGACTGCACCTTCGTGGCCCGCGGCATAGACAATGACATCGCCGGCACTTCAGCCATCCTGGCGCGTGCGGCTAAACACAATGGCACGGCTTTTGTAGAGGTCCTGCATAAATGCGTGCCGTTCACCGATAAGGAGTTCGACCCGCTTAAGGACCCTGCGGGCAGGGACGACCTGCTGCTCCGGGTGGAACACGGCAAGCCGCTGGTGTTCGGCAAGAACAGGGACAAGGGAATAGTAATTACCAATCTCCGGCCGGAGATAATAGAGTTCGCCGGGGCTGTGCCGGAAGAGGTGGCGGTCTACGATGAGACCAATGCGGACCTGGCTTACCTGATAAGCGGCTTTACCCGGCCGGACTTCCCGGTGCCGCTGGGGGTGCTGAAGGAAACCCGCAAGCCGGCCTATGAGGAGCTTTATTACGACCAGATAAAGGCGGTCGGGGACACGAAAGGGGAGGAGCTTGAAGCCCTGCTGGCCGGACCGGACGCCTGGGAAATAAAATAGCGCAGCCGCAGGCCGGGCCTGTGTCTCTGTATATCAATTGTGTTATAATTAAGGTACCGGCCGGGTCTTTGCTGCTTTTTGGGAGGCAATTAATGAAGATATTGTTGTTTTTCGCTTTTCTGTTCCCGCCTTTTTTCGCGTTCGCCGCCGGCTCCGATGTGGAGGTGCTGCCGGGACTTGACGAGATAAAGGCGGAAACCCCCGGGGCGGACGGCTCACTTCAGCGCCCCGACGCGCAGAAGATAATGTCCGAGCTCTCCGAGCTCCTGCATTTAAGCTCCAAACAGGAGGACAGGATCTCCAGGGCTATCAACAAGAAGACGCGGGAATTCGACGGCAACATGGAGGACTACGAGGAGAATTCGGCGCAGGAAAAGAAATGGCGCTTTAAAATGGACGCGAACATGAGCGCCATGAAGAAAATAGGCGAGGAGCTGCCTGACGTAGTGCGTGACTTCCTGGACGACGAACAGCGGCAGGCCTATGACGATTTCCTGGCGGCGCGCAGCAAGCCCGCGCCGGCCGCGGTGGAAGCCCCGGCGGCGGGGCAGAAAGCGGCCAAGCCCGCTAAAAAAAGGAGACTCATAAGGCGCAAGAAAGGCGCCGCGGTCGGCGCGGCGCCGGCTGAGGGGGGCCCCGCAGGGGTGAGGCCCGCTAAAAAGAGAAGGCTTATAAGGCGCAAGAAGGCGGCCGCGCCTCCCGCTTCGGAGCAGGAACCGGCCGCTGACTTGGACGATACAGGACCGGCCGGCGCGATACCCACCGGCCAGGAAGCCCAGGAGGAAGAAGAGGAAGCCGGCGCCTACCCTTAGATTTGGGGAAGATTTGAGGTTATTTTGAGGTTTTTCAGGCGGGAGCGGGGTATACTATCCAGGGAGGCTCCCGTTATGGCATCGTCTGCCGGCGCCGGGTCAGCCAGATGAACTTTCTAAGGCCTAGTCTTTCGCGTTGCCGCGCGCTCCGGCGCGCCGGCGTAACCCTCGTGGAGCTCATGGTAGCCATGACCATGATGTCCATCGGCATCCTGGGTATGGTGGGGGCCTTCAAATACCTTAACATCGGCATACAGTCCGCTAAAACCCGCTCCCTCGCCAATAATATCGCGCAGGAGCGCATCGAGTTCATCAAGAACAAGTCCTATTACCGCGTGCTGGTGACCACCGCCACTCTGACGGATAGTAATTTCGACCCGCCCATGGTCTATGACCAGGCCCCCAACGGTTCGGAGACCGTTAATGTGGGCGGTATTAATTTCACACGCCGCGTTTATGTAAGGAAGGTCAATGAAAAACCCGACGGCGACCTTGAGTATTTACTCTGGAGCGAACCGGACCCGGGGCTGAAGGAGATAAAGGTGTACGTG
>PEXO01000451.1:0-1138 GCA_002779045.1 Elusimicrobia bacterium CG08_land_8_20_14_0_20_59_10
ACAGGATTTGCGGCGTCCCAGATTATCCCGCGTCCAGGATGGCCGGTTTCGGCGCCGTCGCAGGCAGGCCTAGTTTGGGATTGCGCAGGTTGACCGCGTCTTTCGGGAATGCAAATGTCCGGCTTTTCTGTCCCAGTCGGCTGATAAGCGCCGCAACAAGCGAATCGTTCCCCAGGAACTTACCCCATTCTTCATAGCCTAAATTGGTAGTCAGCATGGTGCTCTTCCGGTTGCAGCGTACATCCATAAGCTGGAAGAAATCGTTTACCTGCCGCGGCTCAACTGTGTTCAGGTAGCCGAATTCCTCGATAAGGAAAAGGTCCAACCGCTCCAGCCGGCACATCAGCTTTTGTGTGCTGCGGTCAGCCCGGCTGGCCGTGAACTCGTCGAACAACTTCTGCGCCGTGATCGCCAGTGCGCGCTTGCCGGCATAGATGGCCTTAAGCAGAATGGCTGAGGCCAACCCGCTTTTGCCCGACGCCGCCGGCCCGATAAATATCACCGATTCCCCGCGCTCTATGAAATCCAGCTCCGCAAGTTCGTAAATCGCACGTTTATTAACGCATTTCTGCAGATGGAACGGAAAAGTATCGAGCGTCCAGAAATCACGCAGGCCCGAATGTTTCAGCCGCGCTGCCAGCGCACGGTTGCGCTGGCCCTCATGTTCCCGGCGCAGCAGCTCAAGCAGGAACGAACTATAGCTCGGCTTATCCTTCTGGGCGAGGCGAAGCGCCTCAGCCACTGTTGCACGCGCATGACGTAGCTTTAGCGCGTCCAGCACAGCGTATATTTCTTCATGCATCGTCGTCCCCTCCGTCTTCAGGCTCCGGAATGTAACCGCTTATATCCGGCTTGGGCGTTACCGCGCTATCCCGGCACCCGTCACCAGCCGCGTTTTCGCCAGTTGAGCTGTCCCAGCCCAGCGGCAACTGATACTCGTCACGGGCTATACCCTGCAGCAGAATGGTTTCAATGCGATTTACATCGAATAGCCGGTGCTCGCGCGCACGGGCCACAGCCGCGATAAATTCTTCAGACTTGTACCGGCACACCAGTTGCCATAACCGCCGTACACCCCAGAAATAGCGCGCACCACGCGCCGTTTTCAGCAGGTCCAGGTATCCGCTTACCACCTCAC
>PEXO01000451.1:1153-3917 GCA_002779045.1 Elusimicrobia bacterium CG08_land_8_20_14_0_20_59_10
TGCTTTCCTCCTCCAGCTTGGCCGTCTTCTGCCGGCGTGGACCCGGCGCAGTCAATGGCTCAGCCGGCGGCTGCGGGCTGCCTTCTATCTTCTTCGGGTGACGCGCCAGCTCCTTATGACCGTCCACCACTATAACAGAATCCTTCGTCTCACGAAGCTGCACCTCATGGCCGATATAGCCCGCCACAACGGGATACTTCTGCCCATGCAGGCTCACGCACCCGTATGCGTCCACCATCCGCGCACACAGCCGGTAAACCTCCGGCACATGCAGCGGCAGACCGCGTAAATGCGTGCGCTCCAAGGCGAACAGCTCAACCGGCGATGCCTTAAACTCGCGCAACCGCCGCCGGTTCGCCGCCTCTACCCACTCAACCGCCTGCCGGTTCAGGTCCGCGTCATCGCGGAACTCGCGCCCGACCAGAAAATTATGCTCTATATAATGAAACGGCCGCTCGATTTTGCCTTTCCGGTCGCAGTCGCCTACCTCGTGTGCCATGAACCGGAATCCGTAACGCTCCTCGAACGACTCCACCTCCGGCGCCATCTGCGCACGCGAACCGGAGCCGCACGCCAGCGCCACGCTCGTGTTGTCTATCACGCACCGCCCGCATACCCCGCCAAAATACCCGAACGCGTCCGTCAAAAATACTTTCATCTGGAACCGGTCAAAACGCGGATAGATTTGCATGTATAGCATGCGCGAATATCCAAGCACCAGGCTCGCGCATTGCCGCTTCACAGCCCGGCCGCCAAGTTTTATAGTGTAGGGCGAGGTGTCATGCTGCATTTCCTCACCGGGGCCAGTGACTATTTTTACCGCCGGCCGCACGTCGCGCACATTTATCCCGCTCGCACGGCAAAACCAGGTGAATGCGGCATACGACACTTTCAGCGGCTGCCCGCTTTTTAAAAGCGCTGCCTCCACCAGCTCCTTCACACGCACCATATTGGCGCGACCTTCTTTATCGGCACATTTGGCGTACATCGCGCGGACAAGCTCCTGATGTTCTTCCAGGACGCTGCCACGCCCGGATGTCGACGCCTCGGTGCGCCCGCTCTTAAGCACCGACTTCACGCTGTTCCGGCTCACGTCTAATGTCCGGGCTATCTCGCTGATGTTGTGGCCTTTGCCCGTCAGCACCATTATCGCGCTCCGCGTTTCTTTGTCCAGCATCGTCTGCCTCCTTGCCGAATACGGCGGCACCGGTTTTATTTAACCTGCTCAACCTGCTCCGCACGCGCGTCCAGACAGGCAGCAGTCGCTCACGGGCCGCCTCATCCGCGCCGGCCGCCGCCACCATGCCGCGCGTAACACCCTGCGCGATATTGCCGAGCAGCTCAAGATTCTTCGCGCAGCGCGCCTCGGCACCGGTACCTGCCGCCACGCCAGCTATGCGTGTAGCCTCTGCCGCCTTCAGAAATCGTACGGGATCGGCTACCACCTGCGCCCACGCCGCCCGGCGACCATGAACATATTGCCGGTATAATAACCCCGTTTCACGGCTGCTTAAACCAAGCTCCGCCACTTTCCCTGCCAGTGCCGCGCAGTCGCCAGCGTTGGCGCGCGCCAACGGTAGCAAATACCGCGCCGCACAATACGCACCGATCCGCCCCGCCTGCACAGCCGCAGTAACCGACTCCGGCAGCCCTTCCACCAGCCCCAGCCGCCGGCTCGCCCAGCTCTTGCTGCGCGATAGCCGCGCTGCCACTTCACCAAGCGGCCAGGCGCGCACAAGCTCCGCTACCAGCCAGCCTTCCTCTATTGCGCTTAAACCCCGCTGCGCACCCCTACGGTACGACCGTACCAGCGCCGCGCTGATCGGCATATCCCAGATTTCCGCGTTAACGACATCCGCACGCAACTTCATTAACGCGCTCACGCGTTTATAGCCGTCTATTACCGCATACCCGCCATCAGCTATTCCCGCCACCACTATAGGCTCCTGCTGGCCGTGCTCTTCCAACGACGCCAGCAGCCGCCGCTCGGCCGCGCGGCTGCGGATGCGAAGCCGCGCGTAATCAAGCCTTAGCCCTTCCAGATTAAGAACTATCGCCGCCATTACCAAGTTTTACCATCTCTCGTCAGGGCTTGTCAGGGTAGTCCTGTTTTGCAAACATCTCCCGGCCTATCAAAAAGTTGCATACACCGTCGAGCCGGGCGTTTAAAGAGTCCTGGTTTGCAAACACCCTGCGCCGTAAGGGTTTTCCCCGTCGAGAAATATGCCCCAAAGAGTCCTGGTTTGCAAACATTTCGCCAGATATGCCCGGTTTGGGGCACTTTAACCCCTCAAGGTAGGCCACCGGGTTTTTCAGCGGCGCCGCATATCTTGCCCGTGCCGCACGCATTCGCCGCATCCGCTCACGGGTTTGTTCACGGTTGCGCACCGTGTATTCAGGGTTGTTGTTACGGGCGTTGCTCCAGTAAGCACACCCTTTTGCCCATGCACGCTTCTTTTTCTGGCGCTCAACCAGACAGTCAGGGTTGTTCTTCCACCAGGCGCGCGCAATTTCCTGCCTCTTTCGCTGCCGGCATTCCCGCCGGCCGCACAAAACCTGCTCATCGGGTTTTCGCGAGTATGGACTGAAATATTTGCCGCAGATTACACAGCGCCTTGCTTTCATGGGAATGCCTCCAGATATACGGTAGCATCCGCCACGAGAAATACAAAGGCGCCACAGCGGCGTAGAGCCGCCTGGGTCCATTATTGATGCAGCTTGTGTTGGGGTTTGTACGGATTACCGATTTGGCTGGTCAATTCTG
>PEXO01000441.1 GCA_002779045.1 Elusimicrobia bacterium CG08_land_8_20_14_0_20_59_10
TGCCAGCCTGGTCCGGCGGGTGTTGCAGGTCCCGGTGTCCAGGCTCGCCGGCGCGTCGCGGAAATCCACGAAGACCGGCTGCAGCTTCTGCTCGCCGAACATGGCCGCCACCTCGCCCAGGTCCGGCACTTCGAAGTCGAACTCCACCCCCTGCGGGATTATCTCCCATTGCCGCTCGGTCTGCGCCTGTACGGTGTGCAGCACTACGCCGGTGAGCGGGTCTATCATCTTGGCTATTATCTTGAGGTGCGCCCTGGTGCCGAAGATCGTGCCCACTATTATGGCGTCGGACGGGTCGATCCTCTGCTGCGTACCCTCCTGCGGTTCCTCGGTCACCCCGGAGGCGGCCAGCCTGCGCTCCTCCAGCACCTTGTCCAGCTGGGTGCGCTCCAGCAGGTTCACCTTGCCGGATTCCACCAGGCAGGCCAGCAGTTTTTCGGAGATATATTCGCTTTCCTCGCGCGAGGTGTGGGCTTTGCGTGAAAAGCCTATCACGGCCAGGTTCTTCACGTGCTTATCATTGGAATATTTGGCGATATCGTTCGCCATTGTCTGATAGACCTTGTCCGAAGCCGGGGAGGGAACGGCCCCGGCGCAGAGCGCGCAGGCGCCCAGGGTAAGAGCGATGATTTTTGCGCGGTTCGTCATAATCCCTCCGCTTTGCAAGGATAGTGTAACAGAAGGAGTTACGGAGAAGAGCAAAAAATGGCCAAATTTCGGTCAAATATGACCGGCCCGGGTGGCGGCGCTATTCCAGCTTATAGCCGTGGCCGGTGACGCTGGTTATGCGGGCGCCTATCGCGGCGCCCAGCTTTTTGCGCAGGGAGGAGACATGCACCCCGACGGTGTGCGGGTCATTGTAGCTGGCGGGGTCGTAGCCCCAGACGGTTTCCAGCAGGTAGGAAATGGAGAGCAGGCGGCCCTCTTCGGTAATTAGCGCCATCAGAAGGTCGAACTCCTTGCGCGTCAGGTTTATGATCGCGCCTTTTACGGTCACGGTACGGCCGGCGGGGTCTATCACCATGCCCAGCTTCGTAATTTTTTCGGTCTTCTCGGCCACGCCCTCATAGCGGCGCATCACGGCCTTTATCTTGGCCAGCAGCACCGGGAAAGAAACCGGCTTCAGGATATAATCATCCGCGCCCGTGTTGTAGCCGGTAAGCACATCTTCTTCGCTTATTTTCTGTCCGGAGATGATTATGACGGGGGTCTTGGCGAAATCCGCGGTCTCCTTGAGGGCTATGCACAGCGTGAAACCGTCAAGGCCCTTCATCTCGGCGTCGGTTATCACAAGGTCGGGTTTGAAGTCCAGAGCGGCCGCCACGGCTTCCTCGCCGCCGGAGGCGGCGGTCACGTTGAAGCCCTGTCCCTCCAGGTACCGGCGCGTGGAGTTCAATACCAGCTCATCGTCGTCCACCAGAAGCACTTTCTTGAACATATATTAGATTTTACTTAACTTCCGCGCCGCGGGGAATGCTTGCGGCCCTGTGAAAACTCCGCCGCGCACCTGCATGAGCGCCAGGCCCCGTACGGCACCTTTGCACGAATTGCTATTATAGCGGTAGGCAAGCCATATTGGCAAATAAAGAAGTCCGCACCGGGAATATAAAATCAAAAGACCGGAAAATAAGCGATAATCAACCTTATGTCCCCTATTACCCCGATAGGTCCCAAAGATAAAGATAATAAATTGAACAGGCCCTCCCTGGAGGAGCGGCTCCTGGCCGCGGCCGAACTGCTGGAGGCCATCGCCGGCGACCGCGGGCTGCTTGACGGCGTTACCGGGGCCGAACGCATCCGCCTGCTCTCGGCCGCCGGCCAGGTTTCCCGTCCCGATGCCCGCGCCCGGCGGCAGCTGCTGAAGGCCTTCGGGCGCCGGCGCAAGGCCGCCAGGACCGAGCGGGCCGAGAAGGCGCTGAACCGGACGGGCATCCGCAAATTACGGCGGCAGACCGTCTTTACCACCCCCAATGTGCATCCGCCCCGCGGCTTCGAGCAGCGGGAAATTACGGACGATCCGGACTTCCGCGAGGCGCACGAGGAGCAGAACTGCTATATCTGCAAGCGGAATTATTCGCAGCTCCACCATTTCTACGACCAGCTCTGTCCGGGGTGCGCGGAGGTGAATTTCGGCAAGCGCACGGAGACGGCCGACCTGCGCGGGCGCGCGGCGCTGCTTACCGGCGGGCGCGTGAAGATAGGCTACCAGGCGGGCATCAAGCTGCTCCGCGCCGGTGCGCAGCTCATAGTAAGCACGCGCTTCCCGCGCGACGCGGCGGCGCGCTACGCGGCCGAGCCGGATTTCGGGGACTGGGGGTCCCGGCTGGAGATCTTCGGGCTTGATCTGCGCCACACGCCCAGCGTGGAGGCTTTCTGCAGGCATTTGCTGGCGACGCGTACGCGGCTGGATTTTATCATCAACAACGCCTGCCAGACCGTGCGGCGCCCGCCGGATTTTTACAGGCATATGATGGAGCTTGAACGGGGACCGTTGCAGGATATTCCGGAGCCGGCGCGCCGGCTGCTGGGCGCGTACGAAGGGCTGCGCGGCTACCATATCCTGCCCGAAGGCGCCGCTGACCGCTGCGCCGCGCTGCTGCCGGGGGGGGCGCCGGCCGCGGGGCTCACGCACGCGGCGGCACTATCGCAGGTGCCGCTGCTGCCCGAAGAGCTGGCGGCGCAGAAGGCTATGTTCCCGGAAGGCAGGCTGGACCAGGACCTGCAGCAGGTGGACCTGCGGGAACGCAATTCGTGGCGGCTGCTGCTGGCGGAAGTGCCGGCGGTGGAGCTGCTGGAGGTGCAGCTCGTTAATGCCGTCGCGCCGTTCCTTCTCAATGCCCGGCTTAAACCCCTCATGCTCCGCACGCCGGAACGCGACAAGCACATCGTCAATGTTTCGGCGGTGGAGGGGCAGTTCTACCGGAAGTTCAAGACCACGCGGCATCCGCATACGAACATGGCCAAGGCCGCTCTTAACATGATGACGCGGACCTCGGCTGCAGACTACCATGCGGACGGCATCCATATGAACGCCGTGGACACGGGTTGGGTGACGGACGAAGACCCGGCGCAGATAGCCGCGCGCAAAGTTGTAGAGCAGCGCTTTCATCCGCCGCTGGACATCGTGGACGGCGCGGCGCGCATCACGGACCCGATCATCGCAGGCTTTAACACCGGCGAACATGTCTGGGGGAAGTTCCTGAAGGACTATAAGCCCGCGGACTGGTAACGAATACCGGCCCTGCGCGTTCTGAGGCGGAAATAACACGCCGGGAATACGCTGAAACGATAATGCGATAACTACTGCGGACAAGTGCCTGGCACACTCTCCCCTCCACCCCTCCGGCCGGCGGCAAAAGCCGCACACGCGCCCCCGGGCCTGTAATACTTTTACCGCAAGTCCGTATTTACTAGTATGAGGGATATGCGGCGGACGACGGATTTTGCGGACATCTACGACCGGTATTTTTCACGGGTCTACAACTATGTCCGCTACCGGCTGCGCTCGCCGGAAGCCGCGGACGACGTCGCCGGCAGGGTCTTTGAAGCCGCGCTGGAAAAACTGGGGACCTATGACCCGTCCCGCGCGCCGGTGCAGGTGTGGCTGTTCGCCATAGCCCGCAACGCCATAGCCGACTGGTTCAGGGCGCGGGGGCGCGGGGAGGGGGTTTCCCTTGAGGAGACAGCCGAGCCGGCCGCAAAAGAGCCGCGCGCCGACAGCGTACTGGAGAAAGAACAGGAGAACGCCATGCTGCTGGAGGCCGTGGCCGCGCTGGAGCCCCGTTCGCGCGACATAATAGCCCTGAAATTCAGCTCCGGCATGACCAACCGCGATATAGCGGCCGTCACCGGCCTTGGCGAAAGCAATGTGGGCGTGATAATTTACCGCGCGGTTAAGCGACTGCAGGAAGCGCTGGCGGAGAAAAAGATATGAGCGGACAGGAGACTATCGAACGTTTCAATTCCGAGCTGGACGCCGTTCTTTCCGGAGTGGGCGTTATTTCCGCGTCCGACCCGGGAGCGCTGGAGCTGTCCATAAGGCTGGGCCGCGCCGATTTCAGCGCCGCTTCGAAGCTGCGC
>PEXO01000301.1 GCA_002779045.1 Elusimicrobia bacterium CG08_land_8_20_14_0_20_59_10
TCTAATTCATAGCGATAGAGGTACTTCCCGACGCGACGAGTTGCCAAGTAGGCCATTGTAATAATATATATCATTACAACAGGCTTGTCAACCGCTAAATTTTGTTTGGATTTTTAGACGAGAAATGCGGTTACGACAACGGTGTAGTGATAAGAGCCCCTAAAGGTAGGCTTAATAAGTTTCCATATCATAACTTTCTCCTTTCTTCTTCTGTTCCGGGGCGGGTGCCTGACCGGCCCGGACGTCCCTTCACTGTATATGACACGCAAACCCGGAAAATGTTTCATCCTCCCGGGTGAGAAAGGAGGTGCGGTGGGATAGGGGGGCAGGGGGCGGGGGCAAAATGAAAGAGCCGGCTTCAGGGCCTGGCGGCCAGCAGCTGTTCGGCCCTGTCGGTGAGCGAGTTGAGGATGTTCTCCAGTTCCGCGGCCTTGGCCGCCACGTCGTCGGCCGCAGCGACGAAGAAAGGCTCGCCGTAGACGGCCTGCATCCTGCCGAACGGCAGCGGGAACTGGTACTTATCCCAGCTGCCGAATATTTTTTTCCTGGACATGGCGCAGGCGGCGGGAACTATCGGCACGCCGGCCGTCCGGGCCAGGTAGATGCTGCCGGGCTGGACCTTGCACATCGGGCCGCGCGGGCCGTCCGGGGTTATGGCTATCGAATGGCCGCCGCGCGCGGCTTTGATCAGCGCGCGCAGCGACATTACCCCGCCGGAGGTGGTGGAACCGCGTATCACGGAAAAACCGAAGCGCCGCAGTATGCGGGCCATGTATTCCCCATCCTTGCTCTTGCTCACAAGGCCGCAGACATTGCGGCCCTGGTTCAGGTATATCATCCAGACTTCCTGGCGGTGCCAGACGGAGTAAACCGCCGCGCCGGGATAGCATGCGCTGCCCTGTATTGATATTTTTGTGGTGAGCCCCAGCAGCTTTATGTAAGCCCAGGCAAGCCAGGGGAGTATGATGTGCGGGACGGACCTTTCGTAGAACAGCTCGTTCATTTGAAAGAATCTTCGCTTTCCGCGCCGAAAACGGTAATGCCGGTCTCTTTGGCCGCGGCCAGGAATTCCTCCATGCCGAGTATCAGCGTTTTGCCGGCCTGGAGGACCAGTATTTCCGCGCCGGCCTCTTTCATGTTCCTGAGCGTCGGAGCGCCGGCCACCGGCAGATCGAAGCGCATGTCCTGGTCCGGCCGGGCAACTTTAACCACCATCAGGCCGGAGCCCTTGGACCCTTTCTCGCGCAGGCGGCGCAGGATGTCGCCGGCGCGCTTTATGCAGGCGTCCGTGCCTTCCTGCGCCTCGGCCGCCAGTACCACGCGCTCGCGCAGCACTACGGTAAGCCCGATATCCAGCGAGGCCAGCGTCTTGGCCGCCTTCCAGCCGGACGCGGCGCAGCGGAGTTCGTCGCCCGAGAGCCTGCGGCCGGCCAGCAGGCCGGGCTTCAGCAGCAGATGCTCCAGCATCGTGGAGGAGCTCACCAGCTCTATGCCGTCGGCGGCAAGCTCATCGGCCACGGCGCCCAACAGCGCGTTGGCTTTCTTATCCTTCAGCCGAAGCATCAGTTTAGCGGCGCGCAGGTCGGGGATTATCCCGCCGAAGATGGAGACATGCGGCACCGACCCGGCCATCAGGATCTTCTTTACGCCGCGTTCCTTGAGGAAAGCTATGGGGGCGCTTACCTGCCCGAGGCGGAAATAGCGGGTCTCGGCCGCGTACTGCTCTATTTCCTTAGGGGTGATGCCCTTAAACCCGACCACAAAAACTTCGCGGCCGGCTTTCTTCGCCTCGGCCGCAAAAAGGAGCGGGAAGCTCCCCGCTCCGGCGATAAGCCCGATCTTTTCAGTCATTGGCCGCCGTTTCCGGGGCGCGCCCGCCGCGGCGCGGGCGGGCTATGCCGCGCTTGGACTCTTCCACGAAGTCCAGCATCAGCGCCGCTTCCGGGGGCAGGTTCTCGGCGCGGAGGGCGGCCACCGCGTCCTTCAGCAGCAGTCCGCTGAAGAAGAGCGTCTTAAAAACGTGCTTGACCGCCTTTATCTGCTCGCGGGTATAGCCGCTGCGCCTCATGCCCACCAGGTTCAGGCTGACGGGGCGGGCGCGGTCGCCCTGCGCGGTGACGTACGGGAGTATGTCCTGGTTGGCCATGCCGCCGCCGGAGATCATGGCCAGCTTTCCTATGCGCGTGAACTGGTGTATGCCGGCCAGCCCGGAGATGAGCGCGCGGTCGCCTATCTGCACGTGTCCGGCCGCGGCTGCCGAATTGACCATTATGACATTGTCGCCCACCCGGCAGTCGTGGCCCAGGTGGGAGTTGGCCATCAGCATGCAGCCCGAGCCCATGGAGGTGAGGTTGGTGGCGTGGGAGCCGCGGTGCAGCGAGACGCCCTCGCGTATAATATTGTCGTCGCCCATCGTAAAGCGGGTGTGCTCTCCGTGATAGGAGTAATCCTGCGGCGGCATGCCGACATAGGCCGCGCCGGTGAACAGGTTGTTCTTTCCGATGGTGGAGAATTCGACTATGCAGTGCGGGCCTATTTTAGTGCCGGCCCCTATCTGCACGTCTTCGCCGATAATGACATACGGTCCTATTTCCACGCCGTCGTCTATCTGCGCCTCCGGGTCTATTACCGCCGTGGGGTGTATCCTGGTCGCCATAGCGTCCTCCGGAAAAATATCAAGGGTGCTGCCCTATCATGAAAGTCAGTTCGGCTTCCGCGGCGGGCTCGCTGCCTACCCAGGCCTCGGCCTTGACTTTGCCTATGCGGCTCTTTAAGCGGACTATCTCCACGTGCATGTTCAGCACATCGCCGGGTACTACCTGGCGGCGGAACCTGGCGCGGTTTATTCCGGCGAAGAAAGCCAGGCGGCCCCTGGTCTCCGGGAGGTCCATCATCATGGCCGCCGCAGTCTGGGCCATGCCCTCAAGTATAAGCACTCCCGGCATTATGGGCTTCTCCGGGAAATGGCCGTGGAAATAGAGTTCGTTGGCGCTGACGCACTTTACGCCGACGCAGTATTTCCCTTCCTCTATCACTTCCACGCGGTCGACCATCATGAAGGGGTAACGGTGGGGGATGATCTTCAGTATTTCCTCGCAGGGGATGGTGCGTACAGTCTTATAATTGCGCGATTTTGTTTCTGTCATTGTTTTTGGGCCTTCTCTAATAACAGTTTAGCAAAATTGACGTTGGCGGCGTGGCCGGAGCGCTCGGCTTCTATCCTCATGCCGGACAGCGGCAGGCCGGAAAGGGCCAGGTCGCCTAGAAGGTCCAGCAGTTTGTGCCGTACGAATTCATCGGGGAAGCGCAGGCCGTTCCTGGCCAATATCTCCGTTTCCGTAATGACTACGGCATTGTCGAGTGAGCCGCCCCGGGCGAGGCCCGCCGCTTTGAGCGCTTCCAGTTCATGGCTGAAGCCGAAGGTGCGCGCCGGCGCGACTTCTTTGCGGTAGGTTTCCGCCGAGAGAGTGAATTCCAGTTCCTGCCTGCCCACCAGCTTGTGCGGGTAGTCGTAGATGAGCTTGACAGACAGGGGCCCCGGGCGCGGCTCCGCGCGGTAGCGGCTTTCGCCCGCAGAAAATTCGAACGCGCCGAACGCGGCGGCGGCGGGGCTTTCCTGCCCGGCTTTGTCCGTTATGCCCGCTTTCAGCAGGGCCTCGGCAAAAGGCAGGGCCGAGCCGTCCATGGCCGGCGGTTCCTCCCCCGAAATTTCCATATCCAGGTCGTCCAGGCCCAGCCCGGCGGCCGCGCTGAGCAGATGCTCTACCGTGTACAGGACAGTTTCACCGCAGCGGATATTGGTGCCGCGCGCCGTGCCGGCCACGGACGTCAGAAGCGCGGGGACGGGGGTCTCGGAACCGGGGCCGGAGAAACGCAGGCCCGTCGGCCCCGCGGCAGGGAGAAAGACCACGCGCGAGGGTTTGCCCCGGTGAAGTCCTATGCCTTCAAGGGCGGCGTGGGTTTTTATGGTCTTGCGGAGCATTCGGCGGCGCCGGTCAGGGCTTATCAAGTCCCAGGTGTTTCTTTATCCTGCGTATCGCGGTGTTCATTTCCGGGAGCCTGCCGAGCAGGGCCTCTATTTTCATGGCTTCCAGGCGGGGCCGCGCCAGGTGGCCGAATACTATCCGGCCGGGGCCCAGGTCTTTCATAACCCCGGTCTTGCCCATTATTACGGTATTGTCCCCCACGGTTATATGGTCGGTGAGGGCGGCCTGCCCCGCTATTATCACGCCGTTGCCGATGACAACGGAGCCGGCTATCCCGACCTGGGCCATGATAAGGCAGTTCCTGCCGATCTTTACATTGTGCGCTATATGCACCAGGTTGTCTACTTTGGTGCCCGCGCCTATGACCGTGGTATCGAGCGCGGCGCGGTCTATGGCGGAGTTGGCGCCTATCTCCACTTCATCTTCAATAATGACCCGGCCCAGCTGCGGGATCTTTTCGTGGCGGCCGGCGGGAGAAATATAGCCGTAGCCGTCGGAACCTATCACGGTCCCCGCGTGTATTATCACATCCGCACCCAACTCGCAGGAGTCCAGCAGCTTCACCCCGGGATAGAGGCGGGAACGGGCGCCCACCTTCGCGTTGCGGCCCACGTAACACTGCGCGCCTATAACGGCGCCCTCGTCTATGAATGCTCCGGGCTCTATCACGGCGCACGGGCCTATATGTATATCTTTGGCCAGGCGCGCGGTGGCGGCCACTCCGGCGGAAGGGTGTATTCCGGGGGCGGGAGCCGGGCGCAGGTCCTTCTCGGCGAAGCGCAGGGCCAGCGTGAAGGCGTACTTCGGGTTCTTGGTGAAGATGACGGCGCCGGGAAAATCCTTAAGCTGTCCGGCCGAACCCTCCGGCGCGAGCAGGCAGCCGGCTTTGGAGGCCGCGGCCCCGGCGGCGCGGGCGGCGTCGGCCAGGAAAGAGAGGTCGGCCGGTCCCGCCGTTTCGAGCGGCGCCGCCCCCGAGAGGCGCAGCTGCGGGTCGCCGCGCAGCTCGCCCCCGGTAAGTGTCGCGAGTTCGGAGGCTTTCAGGTTCATAGGGCGTTCTCCTCGAGTTTCTCAAGGAGTTTTTCGGTAAGGTCCACGGCGTTCTGGCCGTAGAGGATATTGCGCTTGTCCACCACTACGCTCACCGACTCTTTCTGCGCCAGTTCTTTGAGCGCTATGTAGATCCGGCCCAGGATTATTTCGTTCTTGTGGCTTTCATATTCCAGCAGTTCGCGTTCCGCCTCCCGCTGGAAGAGGCGCAGTTCTTCTTCTTTCGCCTTCAGCTCGCCTTCTTTTTTCGTCAGCGCGGCGTCTATTTCCGGTACGGAGGTGGAAATGGAAAATTTGAAATGAGTGAGGGGGATCCTCCCCACGCCGGGCATCTCTATGCCCTGCGGCGCCGGCGCCGGAGCGGCGGGCGGGACTTCTTTCGGGGGTTCGCCGGGCGCGGCGGCGGTGGAGGGCTGAAGCCCGTCCGCCGCCGGAGTGGAAACCGGGACCTGCGCCGGTGCGGGCTCCGGCGGCGCGGTCAGGCTGCGCTTCGTCTCCATAAGGGAGGGGATGGTGAGGGCGAATTCCCGTTCCTGGCGCAGCTTTGCCATCTCCGCCTTGATGGTGAAAAGCCCGGTCTTCTTCGCGGTTATGCCGGCCTCTTTCTTTCTTATCTCCGCTACGAACTCTTCGCGCGCCCCGGAGGTGCCGGAGTATTCCTTGAAAACCCTGTCTATGTCCACATAGCCGATGGTGCCGGATTCTCCCTTATTGGACTCCAGCAGCAGCTCTATGGCGGCGGCGCCGGGCGGCAGGGCCGCCAGCGCCAGGATGAAGATGATCTTTTTCATAAACCCTCTAGCCTCTCTGAATTAAAACAGATTCCCCAGTGTGAAGTAGATGTCCGAACGCTGCTCGCCGGACTTGTGGTTGAAGCCGTAGCCCCAGTCGAGGCGTATGGGGAAGGCGGGCGTGGTGAACCGTATGCCGAAACCGGCGCCTGTCTTCAGGTCCCTGGTGCCGGAGCCGAAGCGGCCGGAGACCGTGTTGAAGTGCTCCCAGGAATTGCCCACGTCGAAGAAGAAGGCCCACTGCACTATCGTCCTGCGCCGCTCGCGCGCCAGAGGGATCTTGAACTCTATGTTCAGCACGTCGTATACCTTGCCCCCGCTGGCTGGGCCCACCTGCCCGTTGTTGGAATAGCCGCGCACCGTTTCGGCGCCGCCCAGGAAGTAGCGCTCGTACACGGGGACCCGCTTCGTGTCGCCGAAGTGGCTTACGAAGCCCATCCGGTTGCCCACGGCAAGCACGAAAGGATAGTCGTCTATGCTGAAGAGCTTGAGGTTGTAGCTGTGCGAGAAGGTCGGCTTATAGAAGTTCACGTCGCCCTGCAGCGGGCCGCCGGCCAGTTCCACGCCGAGGGACGTGCGGCAGCCGCGGGTGGGGTCCCAGATATTGTCGCGCGTGTCGCGCGCGAATTCCACGTAAATGGACGAGGTCACGCTGGTCCCGGGTATCAGCTCGGAGGAATAAATATTGTCTATCTCGTAGATGCGTATCTTCTCGTACGTATAGGACGTGGTCAGGTGGTATTTGTCATTGCCAAAGCGCGGCGCCACGGTGATCTTGCCGCCGGTACGGCGCTCGGTGTAGGCCGAGATCGTGCTGCGGTACGGTTTGTAATGGCGGGTATTGAAGATATCCGCCCCCAGCCTGGTGGGGTGGTTGCCTATCCATGGCGTGGACCAGCTCAGGTAATAATCCTGCACTCGCTTGCCGAAGTTCCAGGACAGTGAAAGCCTCTGTGCCCGGCCGAACATATTCATATGGGACAGGGAGACCGTCCCCACAAGCCCGTCCGTGGAGGAGATGCCGGCCCCGGCCGTAAGCATGCCGGGCTTGCCTTCGGTCACGTCGAAGACCAGGTCCACCTTGTCGGGGTCCGGGGTGGGGTTTATCACGGGGGCCACATCGTCGATGAAGCCCAGGTTGAAGATCTTCTCCTGGCTGCGGCGTATCTTCGAGGAGCTGAATACCTCGCCTTCCTTCTGCGTTACTTCGCGCTTCAGCACATAAGTCTTTGTGGCCTTGTTGCCTTCGATATCTATATGATCCACGTAGATCTGCGTGTTCTCCGTGATGATGAACGTTATATCGGTCTGCCCCGTCTTTTCATTAAGAACCTTGTCGGGGACGATGGCGGCTTTAAGATAACCCTTGTCGGCGTAGCGGTCCTGTATCGCGCGCAGCGTATCGTCGAAAGTTTCCTGCTTATAGAGCTTGCCGCGGCGGTAGGCCAGGTCCGGTTCGAAATCGCCGGGCATATACACGGAGTTGCCGGAGAAGAACGTGGCGCCGAAACGCTGCCGTATCCCCTCTGAGACGGAGATGCGCAGCGTGACGCTGGAACGGTCTTCGTTGAAGGTCGCGGAAGAACCGGTTACTTTAAAGTCGGCGTAGCCGCTGTTGGTGTAGAAAGTTTCCAGCGCCTTCAGGTCCGAATCCAGCTCTTTCGGCGCGTATATTTTCTTGGGGCGGTTCGTCATTTTCCTGGTCAGCTTCCTGGTTTTATAGGCCGCCGCTCCCGTGAACTCCACGGCATAGATCTTCGCTTTCTTCCCCTCGGTCACGTTTATCGTGAGGTAGCAGAGGGAGGCCGCCGTGTCGTGGCGCACTTCGTAGTCGGCCTTCGCGTCTATATAACCCTTTTCGTGGTACTTGTCGGTTATCTTGATGAGGTCCTCGCGTATCTTCAGCTCGTCGAAAAAATCCTTTTCCTTTAGCGCCATCTCGTTCTTGACGGAGGATTTCGAGAGGCCCTTGGCCCCTTTGACCGTTATCTTTTTCACTGCGGGCTTTTCCATCACCAGGTAGGTTATGCGCGCGGGGCGAGTGGAGCCGGCCACCTGCGCCAGCTTTTTGGAAACCGCTTTGCCGTCCAGCTCCTCTATGTCCACCGACACCTTTTCAAGGCTGCCCAGGCCCATGATGGCCTCTATATCCTGGCTTACGTAGCCTTGCATGTAGAGCTGGCCTTTTTTCGCCTTGCCGGTCTTTAGTACAACCTTGGGCTTGAGGTTCCTGTTGCCTTTTACCGCGGTCTCGGCCACTTCCCAGGGCCCCTGCCCGAGGGTTTCCCGGTCGGGATCTCCCGTCACCATGCCGGGCATAGCGGAGAATACCGGTGCGGTGGAGAGCGCGGCCGGCGTAAGGGCCGCCGGCGCGGCTAAGGAGGCCGGAACCGCAGCCTGCGCGGTTGGCGGTGCCGCGGATACGGTCGTAGAGGAAGGGGCCTCTGCGCGAGCGGTCAAAAAAGACGGGATACAGAGGCACAACAACAGGGCGGAAAAACGGAAAAGGGCTTTCATCGGGGTCCTTCGTTAGAGCGTTTCTACCTGCTACACGCGTATATTCTAGCACTTTTGACGGGCCGGGCAGATATATGCGGTCTTTATGCTAAAATAACTTTGCGGAGAACCGCGCGCTTCGCCAAGTACCGGAGAAAACATGAAAAAAATTTATATTTTAGATACCAATGTCCTTATACACGACCCGCTTTCTTTTACGAAATTCGACGACAATACCGTTATCATCCCGATCTCCGTTATCGAGGAGCTGGATGCTTTCAAGAACCACGGCGACGAGCGCGGCCGCAGCGCGCGCATAGTTTCACGCAAGCTGGACTCCTACCGCACCAACGGCAAGCTGAACACCGGTGTGAAGACCGAGCACGGCGGCACCCTTATAGTGGAGCTGGACCGCGAGCAGGTGCTCCCCAGGGAATTCAAACTGGTGGAGATGGATAACCGCATCCTCAACAACGCCTTCTGGCACGTGCAGAAAAAGCACAATACCGTCCTTATCACCAAGGATATAAACCTGCGCATAAAGGCCGAGGCCGTGGGGCTGGTGGCGCAGGACTACGAGGCCGGCAAGGTCAATGTCGACGAGCTTTACTCCGGCATAGTGTCCGAGACGGTGAGCTCCGAGACCGTGGATAAGTTCTACAAGGACCACGTGATAACCAGTCCCGCCAAGGACCTTTCGCCTAACGAATTCGTGGTGCTGCGTGCCGCCGACGACCTGAAAAAGTCCGCCATCGGCCGGGTGGACCCGTCCGACGTGACGAAGATACGCGCGCTCAACCCGGAGCCCGCCCCGTGGGGGATACGGCCGCTGAACAAGGAACAGCGCTGCGCGATGGACCTGTTGATGGACGATTCGGTGAAGCTGGTCACGCTGCTCGGCGCGGCAGGCACCGGCAAGACGCTGATAACCCTGGTCTGCGGCCTGCAGAAATCGGTGGAGGAGAACGTCTACCGCAAACTGATCATCTGCCGCCCGATAGTTCCCGTCGGTAAGGATATAGGTTTTATCCCCGGCACAAAAGAAGAGAAACTTTCCACCTGGATGGGCGCGATCTACGACAACCTGGAGTTCATCATGGACAAGCGCCACCAGGAAAGCGCGATGGAGAAGTTCGAGTACCTTTTGCAGAACGAGAAGATAGAGATAGCCTCCGTCACGCATATACGCGGCCGCTCCCTGCCAAAGCAGTACATGATAGTGGACGACGCGCAGAACCTGACGCCGCACGAGATAAAGACCATACTCTCGCGCGCCGGCGACGGCACCAAGGTGGTGGTTACCGGCGACCCGTACCAGATAGACAACCTTTACCTGGATATAGCCTCCAACGGCCTTACCTATATAGTGGACCGCATGCGCGGGGAGAAGCTCTACGGGCATGTTTCCTTTACCAAGACCGAGCGCAGCGAGCTGGCCGCACTGGTAGCCGAAAAGATGTAGGCGGCCTTGCCGCCCGCGGAGCGCAGATGTCAAAGAACCTGGTGTACGCCTTAGCGATGGCCGGGCTGGGAACGAGGTTCTCCCGGGCCGGCTATGTGCAGCCGAAATACATGATACGCGCCGCCGGCGCCACGCTGTTCTCGCACTCGCTGCGCAGCCTGCCGCTGGAACCGGCCCGCAAAATAATCTTCATCGCCCTGAAAGAACACCAGGAGCGCTACGGCCTGGAGAAGTTTATTACTACAGAGCTTGACGCTATCTGCGGCGGCCACGATTTCCGGCCGGAGCTCGAGATAATACTGCTGGACGCCCCGACCCGCGGACAGGCGGAGACCGTGCTGAAGGCGAAGGACGCGGTGCCGCCGGGCTCGGAGCTGGCGATCTATAACATAGACACGAAGTTCGCTTCGGATACCCTCCTTGACAAACTGGTTTCCGACGAGAAAAAAGACGGCGTGCTGGGCTCTTTCAGGCTTTCCGCCAAAGACCCGAAATGGAGCTTCGCGCGCCTCGGCCCGGGTGGCATTGTTGAAGAGGTGGCGGAGAAGGTCCAGATCTCCGGGAACGCCCTTACCGGGCTCTACCATTATACGCAGGCTTCGGATTTTTTCTCCGCCGCAGCGGAAGCGGTGTCCGCCGGCGCGGCCGGGGAGCTTTACGTGGCCCCGCTATACAACAAGCTGGTAGCCGCAGGGCGCAAATTCGTCCTGGACGAGGCGCGTTCCATAACCCCGCTTGGCACACCCGAAGACGTGGAGAGGCTGGCTTCAAATGACGAAGGTCCCTGACGGCGGTATCTTCTGTTCGCTTGTCATCCCCTGTTATAACGAGGAGGGGAACCTCACCCCCCTCGCTGAGGGCTTCGCCGCCGCGCTGGGCGCTCCTTCCGGCCCCGGCGATTTCGAACTGATACTGGTGGACAACGGTTCCTCCGACGGTACCGCCGCCGCGCTGCGCGCCCTGGCGGCGCGCTTCCCGTTCCTGCGCGCGGTGACCGTTCCTGTGAACAAGGGCTACGGCTACGGCATCACGCAGGGGCTGGGAACGGCGCGCGGAGAGTACGCCGGCTGGGCGCACGGGGACCTGCAGTACAGCCCGGCGGAGATAATGAAGGCCGTGGAACTGCTGCGGCCCGCGCGCGGGAAAAAGATCTTTTTGAAAGGGCTGCGCGGCGCCAGGCCGCTGACCGACAGGTTTTTTACCGCGGGCATGGCCGCTTTCGAGTCGCTGCTGTTCGGCGCCAGGTTCCGCGATATAAACGCCCAGCCCACCCTTTTTCACCGCTCGCTGCTGGAGCATTGGGACGGCGCGCCGGCGGATTTTTCGCTGGACCTTTACGCCTACGCCCTGGCGCTGGGGAAAGGGTTCGCGGTGAAGCGCCTGGCGCTTACGCTCGGCGAAAGGGCGCACGGCCTCTCAAGCTGGAACCGGGGTTTCCTGGCCCGTCTCAGGATCACGGTCCGCTACGTTAAAAGCAGCCCGGCCGTGAAAAGAGCGGTTGATTCGTCCGCTGCGGGGCCCGGGCCTGATAGGCCTTAAGTCCCATGCGCAGTCGGGCCTTTGAACCCTGGGCAGGCAGTTTTAACCCGTTAGAATATAATGGGCGGCTGCGTCCCGGGACGCGGCGGCTCCCGGTTCGGTCAATATAACACACGGGCAAAAGGACTTCCATCATGCGTGGAAACAAGAAGATCAGGCTGAGCGCGGCGGCGGCTTTCGCTTTTTATCTGCTTTCTTTCGGTCTGGCCGGGGCCCGGGGCGCCGGTTCCGCGGCGCTGAACTCGCTGATAGATACCGCCGGCCCTTCCAATTACGTCGAGATAGCGGCGGAGCGGGTGAGTCCGCCCGCGGCCTCAGCCGTGTTAGCCCCGGACCTTGTCCGCGCCGCGGCCCCCAAACCCGGCAAAGACTTCCTGCCTGTGGTCCAGGACCAGGCGAGGATAAAAGCCATAATGAAACTGATCTCGGACATTTACAACGGCGTCCACCTGCCTTATTCCCAGGACGGCGCGACCTTCAGCAATAAAGAAGGCGGCCTGCCGGTCCAGCCGAAGGGTTTTTACAAGGAGTATACGCTGCTCACCGGCAACGCCCCGCATACCGTGACCATAGGCGAGACCACCTACCAGGTGGCGCCCGACCTGAGCGCGCGCGGCTCGGAGCGCATCATTATCGGCGGCGGAGAAAAGATCTACTACACCCCGGACCATTACAAGACCTATATACAGTTCATAGTGGTTTATTAATGCCCGGGGCGGGGGACAAAGCGCTGTTCCTGCGCCTGCCCGGCGCAAAGGCGGAGGAAATAGCTGAACTATTTCCTCCGCCCGCGCATTTTATAACTTATATCGACGGTGCGGCCGTCCCGGACAAGGCGGCGCTTATGGAGGCGCTGGCCGCGGCGTTCAGTTTCCCGGCCTATTTCGGGAAGAACTGGGACGCGCTGCTGGACTGCCTGCGCTCCCTGCCGGACGGAATTCCCGCAAAGGGCTATGTGCTTGCCGTAAAGAACTCCGGATCGTTCCTCTCGGCCGCGCCCGCGGACCTGGAGGCTTTTACCGAGATAGCCGCCGAAGCGAAAAAATTCCTGGCCGAAAAAGCCGGGGCCGGCTTCAGGATAGTGTTCTTATAGCTCCGCTGAAGCTCCCCGGGTAAACTGCCCGGTTATTTCCGCTAACCTGAAAACTTCAGTTGAAGTTTTCCGCCCGCATAGCGGGCGCCCTGCGGGAGGAATATTAGCCTATGGCTGTGCCGTGTCAGGCGCTATGCGCATCAAGCGGCCAGGAGCTATGCCCATCTGGCGGCCTTCGCGGGGAATTCCGCAGGATAATTTTGTTCCCTGATTTTTATAATAAAAACCACATTGAACCGCGGAATTCAGGCTAAAATATCGTACGGCGCTCCCCATCAGCTGAATTCGGCCCTTTTTGAACCGTAATATCTTGCGGCCCCGAACCCTCTCAGTTTGAATTTCACCGCCCTTAACCCGCAGGTGAGCCTGCCCGCGAACGGCATGTTATGGGAAGCGCAGTCATTGCGTAAAAAGCAGAAATGGCGGCATTTTATCCGCATGATCTTTTCCGAGAATTCCGCCGGGGAATAGGTCTTCTTGTCGAGGAAATAATCGGCGACCGAATAGCCGAGCGCGGAATAAGTGTCGGCATGAAGGCCGGAATGTATCCGGTAAAAATCCGAAAAGCTCTTCCTGTCCGTGATAATGCTGTGGTCCGACGGGTTTTCGAACATCGGCGACCCCGGTTCGGTCTGGATGCCCCAGGTCATCATCCGGCCGATGTTCCTGTAGTCCCTATGGATCCTCGATATCAGTTCTTTGGTCTTAAAAAGCGTTTTTATGTTCTCATGGGGCACGCCCATCGTGAAAAAAACGTCGGTTTTGAGCCCGTTCGATTCAAGCGCGCCGAGCGTTTTGAAAAATTCCTCGTTCGAAAAATAAAAGCCCTTGTTCCCGCGCCGCACGGCCTCATCCCCGCATTCGGGCGAGATAGCGACGACCGACCTTTCAAGCTCGAAGGTCTTTTTGAAACTTTCGATGAAACCGGCCCCGGGCAGCGCGTAACATTCGAAATACAGGCCGCATTTTATTTTGCGCCTGCGGATTATCTCGAACAGCTCCAGGTAATACTGCTGCTTCGCCGGTTCCGGGTCGAAGCAGACGGCGAAGGTTTTATAGCCGAAGGCCAGCGCCTCCGAAATGGTGTCGGCGACCTTCCCGGGCGCGCGCCACAGCACCAGCGGCCCGTGGTTCATCCGGCGCTGGTTCGGCGCCGAGCCGGCGCACCAGGCGCAGCTCGTGGAGCAGCCCCGCCCGACCTCGACCGGGAACATCGTGAGCCCCATGTTGTTGAGTTTCAGGTTCTCGGCAGGGGACAGGTTCTTGGAATACGCCAGCGGGAACGAGAACCATTTTACGTAATGCACGAAGTTCTCCAGGAGCGCGAGGTTCGCGAACCGGAGGCCGTCAAAACTTTGCTGCGAAGTGACGTAACAGCCGGTCTTCGCGGCGCTATCCCCTCCGGCCCGGACCCTTTTTAAGCGCTCCGGCAGGACCAGGTTCGGCACGTCCGAAAAGTCGATATCGCCGGGCTGCGCGGGACGGTCCAGGATCTTTTCGCAGAGGACCTTCACCGGCTCTTCCGCGCAGCCCTTCACTACGCCGTCGATGAAATCGAATTCCCCGACCAGCTGCTCGGCGAAATAGGAGGCCGTGAACCCGCCCAGGTACACGCGGATGTGCGGGAACCGGGCTTTAATCTTCCGCGCCACGGAAACCACGTCATAAGACTGGTAATGCCAGAAAAGAGGCATAAAGACTATTTTGATCCCGCCGTGCGCCCCGATATATTCAATTATGGAAAAGCCGTGGTCCAGGATCCATTCCAGCCCGGCGTGCAGGATCCTGACCCGGCGCCCCTCGCGCTCCAGCAGGTCGGCGAGCGCGAAAACGCCCATCGGCGCGTAAGTGATATTCATAAACTCGTCGAGCGGCTTGTAATAATTGGAGAACTTGGGCACGTGCAGGAAAAGCACTTCGCAGTCCGGGGCCATCAGCTTGCCGCTCCTTCAAGATCGCAGAACCTGACCATTTCTGAAAGCGGCCGGAGGCCGTCGTGATGCCACATCATCGAAGGGGAAGGCATCGCCCCCGCCCGGCAGATCCTGGAAACCCCCAGGTCGGCGAGCGTTTCGAGCCAGCCGGGAACGTCCGCGCTTGGGACGTTCAGTGAAACGTTCTGCAGATATTTCGCGTATGGCGCGATCAATTTCAGGACTTCCTCTTTTTCCCTGTAAACCACGACATGGAGCACCCGGTCGAGCGGCGAAATAAAGA
>PEXO01000148.1:0-247 GCA_002779045.1 Elusimicrobia bacterium CG08_land_8_20_14_0_20_59_10
TTAAGGCAGAACGTACCATGGGTTGACAAAGCCGCCATTCAAGCGGACTTCGAAATGCAGGTGTGCGCCAAATGAGTTGCCCGTATTCCCAGATAGGCCGATCAAGTTGCCCACGTAGACTCCCTGGCAGGGCGCAACATTGATCTGGCTCAAGTGGGCATAGAGCGTGACGTAGCCATTGCCATGGTCTATCATGATCACGTTGCCGTAACCGTAATTATAGCCGCCCTGCGCCATGGTCACCACG
>PEXO01000148.1:452-4018 GCA_002779045.1 Elusimicrobia bacterium CG08_land_8_20_14_0_20_59_10
CAAGCGAAGCCATGGCGTCCAGGGTCACGGCCGGGGTTATCACGCCGTCGGCTTTGACCTGGGCGAAGTCCCGCACGCGCTTGAGCAGGCGGTTGGCGATCCTGGGTGTGCCGCGCGACCTGCCCGCGATATGGGCGAGCCCTTCCGGCGTGGCCCCGGTCTTCAGAATGCGGGCGGACCGCGCCAGTATCCGCTCAATTTCCGGCCGGCCGTAGAAGCCCAGGTTAAAAACGATGCCGAAACGGTCGCGCAATGGCCCGGTCAGCAGGCCGCTGCGGGTAGTCGCGCCCACCAGCGTGAACCTCGGGACCGATAACCGCAGGGTGGTGGCGCCGGGGCCGGTCCCGGTGCTGATAAAGAAAAGAAAATCCTCCATCACCGGATAGAGGGCCTCTTCCACGGCCGCGTTCAGGCGGTGTATCTCGTCTATAAAAAGAATATCGCCTTCCTGCAGCTCGGTGGTGAGCATGGCCGCCAGGTCGCCCGGCTTGCCGAGCACAGGCCCGGAAGTGACTTTAATGTTCACGCCCATCTCGCGCGCCAGGATATGGCTGAGCGTGGTTTTGCCGAGGCCGGGGGGGGAATAGAAAAGACAGTGGTCCAGCGGCTCTTTGCGGCCCTTGGCGGCTTCTATGAAGACGCGCAGGTTTTCTTTAAGCTTTTCCTGGCCCACGAATTCATCCAGGCTGGACGGCCGGAGGGCGCGGTCCAGATATTTAAGTTCATCGCCGGTCGCTTTCGCGGTGAGGAAATTTTCTTTTTCGGACATAATAAACACTGCCTGATAACTGCGAAACGGCAACGTTGGCTACAGAAAGCTGCGGAAAGCAACGGAAGGTTTAGAAAAAGGAATTCTCTTACTTTTTTTTGCCTTCTGTGGCCTTCTTTTGCTTTCTGTTGCGATCATTTTGCCTCAGCCCGGCGACAGTCTTTTGAGGGTGCGTTTAAGAAGCTGTTCCGCGTTCTCCGTTTCCGGACGCTCTTCGGCGGCGGCCGCTTCCAGCGCGGCCTTCGCCTCGCCGGCTTTGAAGCCGAGGTTCGACAAAGCGTTGAGCACCTGCGCGTAAGAACCCTGTGCCGCGAAAGCGCCCAGCCGGGCCGCCCCGGCGGTCTGAAAGTCCGGCATTTTATCCTTGAGGGCCGCTATCAGCTTGTCCGCGGTCTTCGCGGTAAAGCCGAAAATGGACGTAAGGAGCCTGGGGTCGTTCTTCATGACGGCCTGTTTGAAGTCCGGCAGGGACTTCAGCGCCTTGTTCAGGTAATCCAGCGCCTTTTTCGCGCCGGTATTGGGCACGGCGCCGCGTAACAGGTCGAAGAGGTCCTTCTCTTCCCTGGTCAGGAAGCCGTAAAGCGCGGCGCCGCCGTACATGCTGATGGATTCCGCCGTCAGCACAAACGCTTCGCTGCCTTCCGGCCCGAGGTTCCGGAGCGAGGCGTCGCAGAGGAACACCTCGTAGCCGACGCCGCCGGTCTCTATAACGGCGCTTTCATCCGTCTTTGAAATTATGGAACCGCGAAGCGAGGCGATCATCTTGCCGCCCTGGCCAGGGCGGCTTTGAACGGCGCCACCCTTGCGTGGCAGATGGCGGCGGCCATGGCGTCCGCGATATCGTCGGGACGGGGGATCTCTTTGAGGTCAAGCGTCAGCTGGACCATTCTCTGCATCTGCGGCTTTTGGGCGCTGCCGCTGCCGCTGAGGGTTTTCTTGATGGTTTTGGGATTATAGGAGGTTATCTTCACGGAAAGCTTTTCACAAGCCAGAAGAATGACGCCGCGGGCGTGCGTGGTGTTGGCCTGGGTGTCGGCCCGCTTGGAGAAAAAGACTTCCTCTATGGCCGCCTCGCCGGGCGCGTGGTCCCTGATGACGGCGCTGAAAGCGTCGAATATCTCCGCGAGGCGTTTTTCAAGCGCCAGGCCTTTGGCGGTGTGTATGAGCCCCGAAGCCAGCAGCCGCGGGGCGGCTGCCGGGACGCTTTCAAGCACCGCCCAGCCGGTGCGGTCAAGTCCGGGGTCTATGCCGATAATTTTCATAGAAATCATCCAAAGGCCTGCCGGCGGCTGCAAGTCCGGGGTCCTGTCGGCCACAGCGCAGAACTGTCGTCCGCTGTGGCGGACTCCATTCCAACTATACCCGCCGGCAGGTTTTTGGGCGCCATTAATCCCTTTACAACTACTCCAATTTGGAAAGGATGGCGTCCGGGATATTGAAATTGGAATGCACCTTCTGCACGTCATCGTGGTCTTCCAGGTTGTTCATCAGGTTTACTACCTGCTGTGCTTTGTCTTCGCCTACGTTAACTTCGTTTTTGGCAAGCATGGTCAGCTCGGCGAGAACGAGCGGGATCTTGTGCTCTTCCAGTTTTTTCCTGACGGCGTCGAAATCGGCCGGGGCGGTAATGATCTCGTATTCGTCGGAGTCGGGGGGGGACTTGAAATCCTCCGCGCCCAAGTCGATCACGAGCGTCATCAGCTCGTCCTCTCTGGCGTCGGTCTTCTTGACGGACATGTAGCCTTTCGGCTCGAACATCCAGGCGACGGCGCCGGTGCCGGCGATATTGCCGCCGCAGACTTCGAAGATCTTGCGGATCTCGCTGAAAACGCGGTTCCGGTTGTCGGTCGTGACTTCCACGAGGACGGCGATACCGGCGGGGCCGAAGCCCTCGTACATGATATCCTCGTACGTGACGCCGGGGAGCTGGCCGGTGCCGCGCATTATGGCGCGCTTCACGTTTTCCACGGGCATGTTGGCGGTCTTGGCGTCTTCCATGACCTTGCGGAGGCGGGGGTTTTCATCCGGCTTCCCGCCGCCTATCTTGGCGGCAATTGTTATTTCCTTGATGATCTTAGTGAAGACCTTGCCTTTCTTAGCGTCGGTGATGGCTTTTTTGTGCTTGATTCCCGCCCAGTGAGAGTGTCCGCCCATGATAAGCTCCTTTTTATTACGCGTCCGGTAAAATAAATTCTATAATAATAAGCGTTCTTTCACAAGAAAGAGTTATTGTCTCGCTGTTTTCAGCCCCCTTAGCTCAACTGGATAGAGCGACTGCCTTCGGAGCAGTAGGTTGCAGGTTCGACCCCTGCAGGGGGCACGATTTAACCGCCGCAGCTGTCACATTTTTGTAATCAATCCTTAATGTTCCTGAAAAACGAATATAAGAGAATATAAACATGATAGCGGCCAGATCTATGCTCTTGGTTCTATTGGCTGCCGGCGTAGCGCGCGGCCAGGAGATCTCCAACAAGGACCTTGGCCACAAAGCGCTTGAGACCACGCTTTCGTATGTAAAGAGCCAGGATCCGGACGTCCGGAGCATGGCGGCGGATATCCTCGGCGCTACCGGCAACAAAGCCGCCGCGGGAGTGCTGAAAAAAATGCTTACGGACACCGATAAACACACGCGCATAAACGCCGCGGAGGCGCTCTGGAACCTGGGCGATCCGTCCGGCCTTAAGATCATTTATTCCGTCATCGGCGAAGTGCCGGCTCAGGGCCCGGTAGGCAATTCCCCGCTGGTGGAACTGAAAATAATTTCGCAGAACAAGATCAGGGAGCATGCCATAGAGGC
>PEXO01000331.1 GCA_002779045.1 Elusimicrobia bacterium CG08_land_8_20_14_0_20_59_10
GATGGATATGGCCGCCCAAGCCCGCATACCGGTGATAGGCATACTGGATTCCGGGGGCGCGCGCATCCAGGAGGGCGTGGATTCGCTGGACGGCTACGGCGAGATCTTCTACCGCAATACCAAGTACTCGGGCATAGTCCCACAGATCTCCATAATTCTCGGGCCCTGCGCCGGCGGAGCGGTCTATTCACCCGCCCTCACGGACTTCGTCTTCATGGTAAAGGGCATCAGCAATATGTTCGTGACAGGGCCTGAAGTGGTAAAAGCGGCCACGGGCGAAGAAGTGGATTTTGATACGCTCGGCGGCGCTATGACCCACGCCTCCAAATCCGGCGTCTGCCATTTCGTGGCCAACTCCGAACCTGACTGCTTCAGGCAGGTAAAAGAGCTTATGGGCTTCCTGCCCCAGAACAGGGACGAGTTTCCCCCGGAAGAGGACACGAAAGACCCTGACAACCGCAAGATCTCGCTGCTGGAGAGGCTCTGCGAGATGGACCCGCGCAAACCCTACCGCGTGCACCATGTCATCTGGTGGCTGTCCGATGACCACAAATTCCTTGAAGTGCACCACAATTACGCCAAGAACATCGTGATAGGCTTTATACGCCTGGGCGGCCAGGTGGTGGGAGTTATTGCCAACAACCCGGCGCATATGGCCGGGGCGCTGGACATAAACGCTTCTGACAAGGCGGCGCGCTTTATCCGCTTCCTTAACAACTTTAATATCCCTATACTGACGCTGGTGGACGTGCCCGGCTACTGGCCCGGGGTGGCGCAGGAGCACGGAGGGATCATACGCCACGGAGCCAAGCTCCTCTATGCCTACGCGGAGGCCAGCGTGCCGAAAGTCACCTTGGTGCTGCGCAAGGCCTACGGAGGGGCCTATATCGCTATGAGCTCCAAGCTGATGGGCGGAGATATAAACTTCTCGCTGCCGTCGGCCGAGATAGCAGTAATGGGGCCGCGCGGAGCCGTAGAGATACTTTTTTCACGCCAGATAAAAGCGGTAAAAGATGAAGAAAAGGACCCCCTGCGTGTGAAGCTCGCGAAGGAATACTCGGACAAGTTCGCCTCGCCTTATCAGACAGCCTCGACCGGTTCCCTTGACGAGGTCATAGAACCGGCCCAGGCACGCTCAAGACTGATAAGCGCTTTCGAGCTGCTGGCGTCAAAGCGCCGGCCCGGACAGCACGAGCACACGGGGAACATCCCGCTATAAAAGCTCGAAAGCCGCTGATTGAAAATCGGGAACCCGGGAATAAGAATTTCCGGGTTCCCGGTTTTTTATTAGCCGGGCTTATACCCGCATTAAGGTTTTTAAATATAGGTCATTTTTAATTTGTTGTATAATAATTGTCTAAGGAAAACATATGCCCCTCTCCACAAAACTTCTCATAATCTCGGTCGCTTTACCTGTTTTCGGCTCTTTCGCTATACCCTTGGCGGGCCGGATATCCACCCGGGCCAGGAACACATTCGCGGTTCTCCTGGGCCTTATTACTTTTCTGGCGGCGGCGGCCCTCCTGCGTCCAGTCGGTTCCGGGCATATCATAAGCGCGGCCCTGCCCTTCCCGCTCGGCTTTGACCTGATACTCCAGGCCGACCTGCTCTCGGTCTTTATGGCGGTCGTTTCTTCCTTCGTCAGCGCGATAATACTCGTGTACTCCGTGGATTACATTTCACACTACGACAACCAGACGGAATATTACACTATGGTGGTGCTGTTCCTGGGCTCGATGATGGGCCTGGTCTTCTCGGCCAATCTCCTATGGATGTTCATTTTCTGGGAGATGACGGGCTTCGCCAGCTGGAGGCTGGTGGGCTTCTTCCGCTCCGACAAGGATGTGGCCAAGGCGAATAAGACCATCCTCGTCACCATGTTCGGCGCACTCTGCATGCTGATAGGTATAATCATGATCTATGCGGATTATGGCACAATGGATATGCGCATGCTCCACGGGGAGACCATCTCCGCGCTGGCAGCTTTCCTCATACTGACGGGGATCCTGGCCAAATCCGCCACGCTTCCGTTCTCCACCTGGCTGCCGGACGCCGGCGTCGCCCCGTCCACCGTAACCGCGCTGCTGCACGCGGCCGTGCTGGTCAAGATAGGTGTATACGCCTATGCCCGGATCTTCGGCGTGACCTTCGCCGCGCCCGATTGGTTCTCCGCCACCGTCCTTTACATAACCGGCGCCAGCGCGCTGATCTCGGCGGGAGCGGCCCTGGTGGATACCGACATAAAGCGGATAATTGCCTACTCCACCATAAGCCAGCTGGCTTTCATTTTCCTGGGCCTTGCCGCGGGTAATACCACGGCCTTCAGCGGAGCGATACTCTATATCCTGATGCACAGCATCGCCAAGGGCGGACTGTTCCTCTGCGCCGGCATAATAGAACAGAACGCCCGCACCAAGAATATCAACGAGATGGGCGGGCTGTTCACTTCCATGCCGGTCACGGGGGTCGCTTTCGCGCTCTGCTCCCTGTCGGTGATGGGCATACCTCCTACCGGGGGCTTCTTCAGCAAGTTCATGGTCTTCTCCGGGGCCGCGCAGAACGGGAACCTTACGGTCCTGCTTATGTTCCTCGCCGGCGCCGTAATGACGCTGCTTTACCTCGTGCGCCTTTTCTACAAGATATTCCTTGGTGAAGCCGCCGGGCACGGCAATCCGCGCGAAGGTTCCCCGCTGATGGTGGCCAGCGTTATGCTGCTCGGCCTTATCGGCCTGGCGCTGGGCGCGTTCATTTACTACCCGTCGTCATATGCCCGCCTGCTCACTATTACCTTAGGAGTAAACCTGCAATGAACCTATTACTGATACCCATACTCCTGCCGCTGGCCTCGGCCCTGGTGCTGCTGGTCCCCGCCGGACGCACGCGCTACTTCAAGGAGGCCCTCTCGACCCTGGCTTCGGCCGTCACGCTGCTTGTGGCCGCGGCCATCTTCATAACCCGCCCCGAGGCGCTTTCGCTGCCCTGGCTGAACGAAGCCGTGCTCTTCACGCTGAAGGCCGACGGCCTGAGCGCCTTTGTACTGCTGGCGGTAGCGCTTGCCTCGACAGCCGTTTCGCTGTACTCTTTCAGCTACCCGAAGCTCTCGGTGGGAAGCGGCGAAAATTCTCCGAAATGGTTCTTCTTCAACCTGCTGATGACGCAGGCTTTCGCCGCCGGCGCGGTGCTGGCCGATAACATGGTGGCCATGCTCTTCTTCTGGGAAGGCCTGCTGGTCTTTCTTTACACCTTCATCGCCCTTTCGCAGAACACCCACGCCGCAAGACGCACCGCCATGAAGGCTTTCCTGATAAACGCCGCCACGGACCTCTGCCTGCTGACCGGCATAACCATAACAGGCTACATAGCCGGTACGATGAGCATGGCCGAGATCTCAACCAACAAGCTCACCCTCGACTACGGCTGGGCCGTCTTCGCCTACGTGCTGCTGATGATAGGCGCGGTCTCCAAAGCCGGGGCTCTCCCTTTCCACACCTGGATCCCCGACGCCGCGACCGATTCCAACGCGCCGTTCATGGCCTATGTGCCGGCGGCGCTGGATAAACTCCTGGGCATCTATTTCCTGACCCGCGCAAGCATTTATCTCTTCGAGCTCGACGGGACCATGCAGCTGGTGCTC
>PEXO01000278.1:0-2086 GCA_002779045.1 Elusimicrobia bacterium CG08_land_8_20_14_0_20_59_10
TTCGTCGCGCCTCGCATCCGCCTCAAATCTGAGCCTCCAAATGCTTCAGTTATTTCGTTACGCTTCCTAAGCTGGCCAATAAATTCGGGGAACGGGGAAGTGAGGTTGAGAATGACCCGGTGACGCAGCTGCATGACTGCGGGATAATCTATCATCCGCGGTTCCCCTATATGCTGGGGGTCATGACGCGCGGCCTGGACCTTGAAAAGCAGCAAAAAGTCATCGCCGATATTTCCAGGCTTGTTTACCGGGAAGTTGACTACGCCTCCCGCGGTTCCCGGGACAATGGAACAGAGGAAGAATAAGGGACTATTGCTTCCCGGCGAGCTGGCCGCAGGCGGCCAGGATGTCGGAGCCTTTTTCAAGGCGCAGGTAGGTGCGCACACCGGCGGCTATCAGCAGCTGCTGGAAGGCCCCGGCCCGCTGGGAGCGGGCGCCGCCGCGGCCGGCAGGAGAGTTGCAGGGGATAAGGTTAACGCGGCAGTCAATCCCTTCTATCAGTTCTATTAATTCCTCCGCGTCCGCTGGGGAATCATTCAGCCCGTCGAAGAGGATATACTCGAAGAAGACCAGCGCCCTTCGCTCCCGGCAGTAGCGCCGGACGGCGGCTATTACCGCGCTCAGCGGGTACCGGGCCTGCAGCGGCACAAGTTTAGAGCGCAGGGCCTCGCCTGCGGCCACCACGGAGACGGCCAGCTTTATCTTCAGGTCCGAGGCGGCCAGCTCTTCTATCACCGGCACTATGCCCACGGTGGAGACCGTCATCCTGCTCTGCGGGAAATTCCAGCCGCGCCCGTCCGAAAGTATCAGGATGGCCTTTTTAACGTTTTCCCAGTTCAGGAACGGCTCGCCCATGCCCATAAAGACCAGGCTGCCCAGGCCGCCCCGGGCTTGCCTCAGGCAGGCGGCGAACTGCGCGGTTATCTCAGAGGGCTTCAGGTCGCGCTTCAGGCCCAGGGCGCCGGTGGCGCAGAAGGTGCAGCCGCAGGCGCAGCCGGCCTGCGAGGAGAGGCAGGCCGCGGTCCGGTACTTGCCGGGCAGCACCACGCTTTCGGCCGGGGCGCCGCCGCAGAACCTGAAAAGCAGCTTTTTTGTGCCGTCAATAAGGGAAACGCGCTTTTCCGCGGCCGGGAAAGGGAATAAAGCGTATTCGGCGCCAAGGGCGGCGCGCACTTTTTCCGGGACCGCGGCCATCCAGCCGAAGCTTACCGCTCCCTGCCGGTACAGGTATTCGAATACCCGCCCCGCATGCGTCCTTTTCAGGCCGAGGGCGCTTAGCTTTTCCTCCAGTTCCGAACGCGTAAGATCGCGTATATCCGGCTTCATCTCCCTATGTTACAAAATCGGCTGGTGTCAGGCACCGGCGCCCGACACCGGCCTTTCATATTTGCCAATGGGCGCTTAAAACAAGCATAATTTGGGAGCGGTGATTCTTCCGGAGGGGTTCGCATGAAAAAGCTCTCCATTTTTATATTGGCGTCGCAGCTGGCAGCCGCGGCTTCCGCGCAGATAATGGTGGTGTCTAAAACGCCTTCGGGGCCGGTAAAAGACATGAACGCCGCGCGCAGGGTAGCTGCCACCTTCAGCCGCCCCATCAGCGCCCTCACCTCCGCGGAACAGATGGGCAGCAGCTGCCCGCTGGAAGTCATGGAGATCAGCGGCGTCCTTACCGAAGAAAACTACCCCGGCTATTCCTCCGCCAGGCTCGAAGATTTCAAGGAACTGAAACCCGTGCAGGGCCGCTGCCGCTGGCAGGGAACGCAGACCGTCGCCTTTGAACCGGCCGAACCGCTGGCCCCGGCCACGCTTTACGCCGCGAGGATAAAAGCCGGCGTAAAAAGCGCCTCCGGGGAGCTGCTGGAGGAAGACACCGTGTGGTTCTTTGAAACGGTGCGGCCCGCCATCATGGAAAGCGCCCCTTATAATGACCAGCGCTGGCTGCCTCTCGATACCATCGTTTACGCCGCGTTCAACCTGCCCGTGGACCATGCGCGCGCCCGCGGCTTCATTAAGCTGGAGGAGACCGCTCCCGACGGCACGGTGAAAGAAATACATGCGGGCGTGCGCCGGGCCAAGGACAAAGAGG
>PEXO01000278.1:2138-4049 GCA_002779045.1 Elusimicrobia bacterium CG08_land_8_20_14_0_20_59_10
GGCCATAAGGCCCGGGTCGAAATTAAAGCCCGATCACGCGTACTCGCTCAGGTTCGGCAAGGGCCTGCTGGCCGCCGCCGGTAATCTGGGCCTCACTAATGAGCGGGCGCTAAAATTTGAGCCGTATTATACCTTTAGAATACTGGGAACACCGGACGGCGACTGCCTGCCGCAGCAGTTCAGGCTGGCTTTTTCCAACCCGGTGAAGAACGCCGAGCTCTATTCGAAAATGTCGGTGACCCCGAACGTTCTGCCAGCGCCGCGGGAGAGCGAAGGCCGGTACGAGGGCTACCGCAACAGCGGGCAACGCCAGGTGGAGTATTCCCTGCCTTCGGAGCTGTTCAAGCCCGCCAGCCTCTATAACTTTAAATTCCCCGCCGGGCTTACCGATATCTTCGGCAATAAGCTGGGGGAAGACTCCGCCTTCGATGTGACTACAGGGGATTATTGCCCGCAGTTGGCCATGCCGTCGGGTTTCGGCATACTGGAAGGCTATTTGCCGGCCCGTCATCCCGTGGACGCCGTTAACGCCGGCATTGTCGGCGTGCTGAAGGCGGAAGTGCCGGAGGATGCTTTTATCCCGTTCTACCGCGGCGGTATGAAGGACGAGGCGTCGCTGTCCGGCGCCTTCTCAAAAGACTGGGACCCGTCCAAAGACCAGCATAATATCCGCATACGGACCTTCCTTGATCATTCCGGGATCTTCGGAGGGGACGAAGGCGGCTTCGGCTTTCTGCGCGCTCTCGGCCCCGGCGGGAATTTCCACCGGGCGCTGGATAATGTCACGCGCCTCGGCATCACGCTTAAAAGTTCGCAGGATTCCACGCTTATCTGGACCAGCTTCCTGCGCAGCGGCCGCCTGGCGGCCGGTATCCCCGTGGAGATACGCGGCGACGATAATAAAGTGCTCTGGACCGGGATCACCGACAGGCAGGGCTTCGCCGACGCGCCCGGCTGGCTGAAGCTGGGGATAACCGACTGGGACCGCTGGCGCAGGCCGGAGCTGTGGGTCTTCGCGCGCCACAAGAACGGTACGGCCGTGATGAGCACCTCGTGGACCGGCGGAGTGGAGCCGTGGCGCTTCAATGTTAATTACGACAAGTACCCGCGGCCCCGCCGCTACGGCGCGGCGCTGTTCACCGAGCGCGGCATCTATCGCCCCGGCGAGGCCGTGGAGCTGAAAGGCATAGGCCGCAAGCTGGTCTCCGGCGACTGGACCGCCCTGGACCTCGCCGCGGTGCAGCTTTCGGTGAGCGATCCGCGCGGCAACCGCGTGTTCAAGGCCACCGTGCCGGTCAGCGCGGATTTTTCCTCTTTCGACTATTCCTATCTCCTGTCCGAAAGCGCGCCCACCGGTGTGTGGACGGTGGAGGCCGCCGAACCGTACGAGGACGACAAGTCCTCCGCGCGCGCGGTGGAGGGCGGGGAGGAGGACGAATACCGCAATTACCGGGGCAAAGAGCGGCCCTTCCTGTTCACGGAGACTTTCCGCGTGGAGGAGTTCAAGCCGGCGGTGTTCGAAGTGAAGGCGCGCTCGCTGGAAGACTCCTACCTGGCCGGGGACAAGTTCCGCGCCGCCATAGAGGGCTGGTACCTTTTCGGCGCGCCCATGAGCGAAAGCAGGGCCGACTGGACGCTGCGGTTAAACAGCGCCTGGTATGCTCCGCCCGGCAAGGACGGGTTCAGCTTCGGCAGGGAAACGCGCGAGAACCGCATTGACCGCCTGGCCGGCTCAGGCGGCGAGGAGCTGGATTCCAAGGGCAAGGCCGTGGTGGAGGTGAAGATAGACAAGAAGCTGAAGGGCGGCGGCAATGCGCTGCTCGCTTCCTTCGAGGCCGGCGTGACCGACCCGGAGCGCCAGCGCCTGTTCGGCCGGGCCTCGGCCTATGTGCACAAGGCCGACCTGTATTT
>PEXO01000054.1:0-806 GCA_002779045.1 Elusimicrobia bacterium CG08_land_8_20_14_0_20_59_10
CTGCAGCAGCCTGCGCGCGCTATCCGAAAGCTCGTAGCGGTCGTAATCGAAGTTGATGGTCTTGAGGCTTCCCTGGGTCTGGAACTCGGGCCCGCGGATGTTCCCTTCCATTGTTATCGCGTCGCCGCCTTCCGTAACTTCCAGCGAGGGAAGGGCGCTGATGTCGGCGGTCATCTCGGCTTTTGCGTCGCCGTCTTTTTTGGTGTTCTTCCCCGCGCAGGAAGAAAGCGCGAACGCGGCTATAAGCGGCAGGATGAGTGCGGCAAGGAACCTGTAATTTCTCATTGTACATGACCTCCGTGAAAATCGTCCATAACAATTTATAAAAAATGGAGAGCTATTACAATGGCCCGGAGGCGGGTAGGGGTTTGCGGCGGTCAATGCGCTATATATAAACCTCCGGACAGCAGCAGCCCGTAAACGGCCACAAGGCGCGCCGTTTCGGGCACGAGCGGGGAGAGTTCCCCGCGCGTCACCCGCTCCTTCAGCCCGAGCGCCAGTGGCACGGAGACCGCGCAGAACACCGGCGGCCAGATGCTGCCGAAGAAAAAACACAGGAGATACGGGGTAAAGATGAGCGCGTAGTAGAACAATTTTGAGCGTTCCGGGCCCAGCAGGCCCGCCAGCGTGAGGAAACCCGCGCCGGAATCCGGGGCTGTATCGCGCATATTGTTGGCGTGCAGTATGGCGGTTATAAGAAGGCCGACGGGTATCGAGGCCCACAGCGCTTCCGGCACGAGCCCGCCCGACTGTATCAGGGCCGCGCCGGCAGTTATGCCCGGGCCGAAAGCCAGGAAGATGCCCGC
>PEXO01000054.1:912-3644 GCA_002779045.1 Elusimicrobia bacterium CG08_land_8_20_14_0_20_59_10
GCCAGGATAAAACCCAGGGCCGCGCCCGCAGCCATAAGCCCGAGCGCGAGCCGGAGCGCCAGAGCCGGTGAGATCAGCTTGTCCACCAGGCACCTGTCGTCGGCCATTCGCGGAGTGTCCGCGCCTTTTTTGAAATCGAAATAGCTGTTGGCGAGGTTCGCCCCGGAATGTACGAGCAGCGCCGCCGGCAGCGTAAGGAGAAGGTCCGGCCAGGAGAATCTCCCGGCGCCGGAGGCGGAGACGGAGCCGACTATCACCGGCACCAGCGAGGCCGGCCAGGAATAGGCGCGCAGAACTATCAGCCATTTTCTCACGCGGTCCGCTCCCCGAGCGTCAACAGGAAATCCTTGAGCGCCGCCGCGCCTTCGGCGCCGGGCAGTTCGTCTATGAGAGGGAATAGCCCCCTTATTTTAGCGGAGGCGCTTTGCCTGGCTTGCGCGGAGAAGCCCCCGCTCCTGACGAGACCGGCAAGTTCAACGGCTGCCGACAGGTCCGCCTCAGGGCCCGTCTTCATGGCGGAGAGCAGTTCCTCCGCAGCCGGCCCGGCGGCGGGGTCGTTCAGGGCTAGTATCAGCGGCAGCGTGAATTTTCCTTCCTTTATGTCCTTAAGGGTCTCTTTGCCGCAGGCGTCCGCGTCGCCCTCGAAATCCAGCACGTCGTCAATAACCTGGAAGGCGGCCCCGGTATCAGCGCCGATGCGGGCGCAGGTCCCCAGCAGTTCCGGCCTGCCGGACATACGGCAGGCCGCCAGCGCGCACCAGCGGAACAGCGCGCCGGTCTTCAGCTCCACGATGCGGCCGGCCTCCTCCGCCGAGATCTTGCGGCCCTTGGCGTTCTCCTCCAGGAGGGCGCCTTCGGTCATGCGCTTTATGGCCAGTATCAGTTCCTGCGCCAGGTCAGGGGAAACCCCGTTAGCCTGGCCGAAAGCGAGCGCTACCACGAGGTCGCCCACAAGGATGGCCGTATTGACGCCGAGTTTGTCGTTGAGGGTGGGCAGGTCGCGGCGGCGGCGGGCCAGGTCTATGCAGTCGTCGTGCAGCAGCGAGGCGGTGTGCGTGAGTTCCGCCGCTGAAGCCAAGCGTACGGACTTGCCGCGGTCCAGCCCCAGCGCGTCGCCTGCCAGAATGGTGAAGCGCGCCCTGGCCGCTTTGCCAATGAAGCTGAAGGAGAAACGCCCGAAATCGAATACCGCAGGGTCTATCCCCGACATGGCCGCGCTCAGGTTTTCCCTGACGGAGCGCAGCGAATCCTCTATGTTTTGTACCGTTCCGGGCATATCGCTGATAATTCTAGCATTTTACACGCTTCGCGCCGCCCGCCGGGGCGGCAGGGAGCGGATAAAAATATTATAATCAGATGATGTCCAGCGATCATGACCATCATCACGCGGGCCCGTGCGGACACGGGCATGGAGGGGGAGGGGGGCATTCGGGCCGCTCGCAGCTGAAAGCGGTAAGAACGGCTTTTTTTATCACCGCCTCTTTCATGCTGGTGGAAGCGGCCGGCGGGTTTTTAACCGGGAGCATGGCGCTCTTGAGCGACGCCATGCATATGCTTACCGACGCCGCCGCGCTGGGCATGAGTTTCTTCGCGGCGCGGTTGGCGGGGCTCAGGCCGGATGCGTCGAGGACCTTCGGTTATCGGCGCGTGGAGGTGCTGGCGGCGCTCGCCAATGCGTTGCTGCTCTGGATACTTTCCGGCTATATGCTGCGCGAGGGTTACGCGCGTTTCCGCGAGCCCGTGGCTATCCTGCCGGGACCGATGCTCGTGGTGGCCATCGCGGGTCTGCTGGCCAATCTCCTGTGCGCGCGCGTTCTGCACGCGCACAGCGGCGAGAACCTGAACATCCGCGGCGCTTTCCTGCACGTTCTTAGCGACCTGGCCGGTTCGGCGGCGGCTATCGCGGCCGGGACCGTGGTCTATTTCACCGGCTGGTACAGGGCCGATACGATAGTCTCCCTGCTCATAATAATCCTGATACTATTCGGTTCCACGCGTCTGCTTCTGGAGGTCTTCCATATACTCATGGAGGGCGCCCCTAAAGGCCTCTCCCTCGGGGTCCTGGAGCGCGAATTATGCGCTATTGACGGGGTATCGGAGGTGCACGAACTGCACGCTTGGACGCTTTCTTCCGGCTTTAACGCGCTGAGCGCGCATTTGGTGGTGAAAAACAAGGCCAGGCACGAAGCCGCCCTGAAGGCGGCTGCCTGCTCCATTTCGGCCGGTTTCGGTATACGCCATACGGTGTTCCAGGTGGAGAGCGAGCCTGTGAAAAATTCTTCCTGCGACGCCTGCGGCTGTCCCGAGCCGGGTGAGTGACCCGGCCTGTATCTAATGTTACAAGCCTAACTATTGACAGTGGCAGGCAGGCTTGCTTATAATTACAGCAGGGCGGCTATTATGAGGGACCGGGCAGCCGGCTGTACATATCAGGGGTTGGGAAACGCGCTTTACAGGAGTATTCCATGAAACACTTTTTCGTTTCAATTATTATGCTTTTTTCCTGCGGCGTCTCCGACGCTGCTTACATCACGCAGTGGCGCGGCGAGGTCGGACTTAAAAAGAACGGGACCGAAGAGTGGGCCCCGCTGAAGGGCAAAAGCAAAGTTAAGCTGGCTTCCGGCGACGAACTGCGCACGGCCAGGGCCTCCACCGCCGAGATCTTCATGGACGACGGTACCAGGGTCAAGCTCGCCCCCGTTTCCGCTTTCAAAATGGCGGAGGAGAGCGGG
>PEXO01000054.1:3667-4065 GCA_002779045.1 Elusimicrobia bacterium CG08_land_8_20_14_0_20_59_10
CTTCGGCCGGGTGCGCTCCTGGGTCAAGAAATTCTCTAAAAAGTTCGAGGTGCGCACCCCCTCGGCCGTCTGCGCCGTGCGCGGCACTGACTTTATGGTGCAGGCCGATGCCGACGGGGGCACGCGGGTGGAGGTCTACGAGGGCAGCGTGCTGACCGGCGACGCCAAAGGGAATACCGGGCTGGTGCGCCAGGGGCAGTTCGTGGAGATCCCCAGGGGCGGCAGTTTCAGCACGCCCGTTACCAATCCCAACGAACCCGGCAATATGGATTCCACGCTGGGCAGCGCCGAACTGGAGGCGCGCAGGGAGATCTATAACGAAATCTCCAAGGCGGACGTGATAGCCCGCGCCCAGGAAGAGATACAGTCGGCCGAGTTCCAGAACAGAAAGGTGGCCA
>PEXO01000327.1:0-1723 GCA_002779045.1 Elusimicrobia bacterium CG08_land_8_20_14_0_20_59_10
GCGGGCGCCGGCTTGTCCACGCGAAAAACGAACATATAATGGTCGCCGCTGAGCGCGCCCATAAGGCCTTTTTTTATTCCGAAGGCGGTTTTTCCGGAAGCCGATATTTTTTTGAGGAAGTTATACTCTCCGGCGTCCTCTTTGTCGGAACAAATTCTTTTTTCAAGACCGGCTGCCGTTCCGGGCACGGCTTTTTCCAGTTCCGAAAGCGGCACAAGCCGTCCTTCGCGCGAAAGGGCCGCCAGCGCACGGATATCCAGCGGGGAGGCCCCGGGCAGGGCCGCGAGCAGCGCGTTCTGCACAAAAAGGTCCATTTTACCCGTCTCCGCCCGGAGAGAATCGCGGAAATAGTCGTAATTCCTGCCCAGTCCCGTAAGCCGCCAGGCTTCGCCGGACCCGCCGGCAACCTCAACGGTATAGTCGCCTTCCCTTATTTCCGTGATAAAGCGGAAAGGCAGGCGGACGAAATCTGCCGTATCCGGCAGCGCCACCAGCGAAGTCTCGTAGATGCGCAGTTCACAATGGCAGGAGAACTTCCCGGCTGGGCCTTCATAGTCCAGCTCAGCCTCTATCATGGACTTTTTCAGGGGTTCTTCGGCCAGGTCCAGCTTCAGCAGCCGCTCATTGCGCAGCCGCGCCGCAAGGCGGGCGAAATCCTCGAATTTGTAGCCCAGCGAACTTATGGCGAGCGTCGCCTGCCCAAACGCCAGCACGGCTTTATAGCCGGCAAGGGAAAAAGAGCATATCTCCTCCCAGGGAATTACCAGCGCCTGCCTTTTTTTCGGGGAAAGCGTAAGGTTTTCTTCCAGCAGGTCCGCAGCGGCCGGGCCGGTCTCGGCCGGTTTCGGCCCGCGCTCCAGGGTATATTCGCAGTCGAACTTCATTTTATGAAGATGTAATTTATCGTCTTGCGCACGCCTTTATATTCCGCCACTACCTCCACCGTGCCTTCCCTCAGCCCCTTGACCATTACGATATCCCCGGAGGCCGGGGTTATCTCTATCAGGTCGGGCTTGCTGGCGGTCCAGACGGGGGAAATTTTTATGGGCCGGTTGTTCGCGTCGCGGCCCTGCGCGCTCAAGGCGGCGGAGCCGCCTATGGAAAGGTCCATGCCGTCGGCGGAGGGGCCGCTCTGGCCAAGCGCGACATTGCCCTTATAAACGATGATCGACGCCAGCGGGCCGGCGCGCAGCACATCCTCAAGAGGCGGCACTTTTTTGCGCAGGTCCGTGGAGCAGCCGGCCAGGAAAAGCGCGGCGAGGAACAAAACTCCGGATAGTTTGAATTGTTTCATATTAACCCCCGACCGATATTTGCGGAATGCCCTGCTTAATTATACAACACTTGAGCGGTACCGCCTCTGCCGGCCGGGCTGCCGCAGGGTTTATCTTATCAAAATCCGCCGGCCTTTTCCGCAGAACGCTCCGCGCTTTGTTTTATATAATTTGGCTATACGGTTTTGAGGAGGCTTATCATGGCGAACAAGACAAAAGGCGCGCAGTGGGACCTCACCGGTTTCTTTCCGGCCTTCAACGGCCCGGAAATGCTCAAATTCAAGACAAAACTTTCGGCGGATATCTCGGCGCTGCAGAAGAAAGCCGCGAAACTGGCCCCGCTGTCGCAGAAGACCGCCGGCCGCTGGGAAAAGCTGCTCTTGACCGCCGAAGACCTGGAAACCCGCCTGGGGCATATAATGTCCTATGTCGGCTGCCTGGAAGCCGCC
>PEXO01000327.1:1873-3895 GCA_002779045.1 Elusimicrobia bacterium CG08_land_8_20_14_0_20_59_10
GACGTGGCCCATTCGCTCAGGCGCGTGCGCGAGCAGGCGAAATACACCATGGCCCCGGCCGAGGAGAAGCTGGCCGCGGACCTGGGCGTGGACGGCTTCCAGTCCTGGGAACGGCTCTACAACAAGATCTCCAGCAAGCTGCAGTTCGACATGGAATGGCCCGACGGCAAAAAAGAGCGCCTGCCCATCTCGCGCTGGCGCACACTGATGTCGGACGCCGACCGCCGGGTGGGCCGCGCCGCTTTCGAAGGCGGCAACAAGGCCTGGGCCACTATCGAGGACCCCTGCGCCGCGGCGCTCAATGCGCTGGCGGGCAACCGGTTCACCCTTTACCGCCGCCGTGGCGTGAAGCATTTCCTGGATGTTGCGCTGTTCGGCGCCGGCATCAAGCGCCGCACCCTGGACGCCATGTATACCGCCGTAAACCGGAACCTGGGCCCCGTGCGCGACATTTTCCGGGCCAAGGCGGCCGCCATGGGCCGCAAGGGGATAGCTTTTTTCGAGCGCGAAGCCCCGCTGCCGCTCAAGGATTCAAAGCTCTATACCTGGGAAGAGGGGACGGCCAAGGTTTCCGGCGCTTTTAACCGCGTCTACCCGGCCCTCGGCCGCTACTACGACGACTTCCTTGCAAAACATTGGCTGGAAAGCGAGGCCCGCGGCGGCAAGCGCCCCGGCGCTTTTTGCACGGGCTCCCACCTGATAAAGGAAGGGCGCGTATACATGACCTTCAACGGTTCGCTGGGCGATATCAACACCATGGCGCATGAGATGGGCCATGCCTGGCACAGTCACCTTTTGAAGGATATGCGCACCTGGGCCTGCGAATATCCCATGCCCCTGGCCGAGACCGCCTCCATCTTCGGCGAGCACCTGCTGGCCGAAGGCATACAGGGCGACCCCGGAGTGAGCGAAGCGCAGAAGCTGATAATGCTGGACGAGTATCTCAGCGGCGCGGCCGTCACCATCCTGGACATCACCGTGCGCTTCGAGTTCGAGAAGGCCTTCTGCGAAGAGCGGCAAAAGGGCGAAGTGTCCGTGGCCCGGCTTAAAGAGCTGATGACCGCCGCGCAGAAGCGCATCTTCGGCGACGCCCTTGAACCCGGCGGGGAGGACCCGCTGTTCTGGGCGTCCAAACTGCACTTCTATATGTCGGGGGTTTCCTTCTACAACTTCCCGTATACCTTCGGCTTCCTTATGGCCGCCACGCTGTTCGCCAGGTTCAAGGCCGAGGGCCCGGACTTCCTGCCCAAGTACGAGACCTTCCTGCGCCTTACCGGCTCGGACACGGTAGAGGGCGTGGCAAAGCGCAGCCTGGGCGCGGATATAGGCGACCCCGCCTTCTGGGAAACGGCGATCAAGGGCCTGGCCGGCCGGCTGGACCGCTACAAGGAACTGTTGGAGGCCAATAAGGTAGCGGCATGACACGGAAACTGCAATATAAATTCCGCCCGCGCCTCAACGGCGCATACCCGGAACAATAATATGACTCTCTGTTTCGGAAAATACAAGCTGCGGCCTTTCCGCCGGGGGGACGAGCCCTCCATAGCGGCCAACATAAACGACAAGAAGATAGAGCGCTATACGCTGGCCATACCTTACCCCTATGGCCTCAAATGCGCGCGGCAGTGGGTAAAATTCAATTCGGACCTGGCGCGAAAGAAAAAAAGGACCCAGCAGAACTTCGCGATAGACCTGGCCGGGGAAGTGATAGGCGGCATCGGCCTATCCTCCATCAGGGGCCACAAGGCGGAGATCGGCTACTGGCTGGGTGTGAACTACTGGGGCAGGGGGATAGTTCCGGCTGCGGTCAGGGCGCTTACCCGCTATGCTTTGCGGGAGCTGAAGCTGCTGCGCGTCTACGCCAAGGTGTTCCCGGTAAACAAAGCCTCCGCGCGCGTGCTGGAGAAGGCCGGCTACAAATATGAGGGCAGGCTGGTCAAAGAAGACCTTAAGCACGGCAAGCCGCAGGACGCACTGCTCTTCGCAAAAACGAGATAAGCCGGGCGGGAGTAAACCGCCTTA
>PEXO01000394.1 GCA_002779045.1 Elusimicrobia bacterium CG08_land_8_20_14_0_20_59_10
CGCCTTGATCTCCCAGGCCAGTATTTCGCAGACGCGCGCCTTCGCGCGGGTGTAATGAGCCAGCGCTTCGATCTCGTTGGCGCCCGGCAGTACGAATTTCTTCGGCGGTTTTATCCTTTTTGAGGCGGCGGCTATCAGCGCCTCGAGGGCGCGAGTTTCCTTTTCCAGGCCCGCTTTCGTGCCCGCCACAATACCGGAGGCGGCCACCAGGCCTTTCTGCGCCGCCGTAAGTTCCCGCTTCGCCCGGGCGGACCTCAGGCCGGTCTTCAGCAGGCCCAGCAGCGCGTTCAGGTCGTCCAGCAGTGCGTTCAGTTTTACGCGCCGGTCGGTCTTGGAAACCCGGCGCCCGCCGAACAGGTCGGTGAAGCCCAGGTCTCCTTCCCCCATTTCCGGTTTAAAGTTTTCCGGCATAATCTCAGAGCTTGAAGGTCTTTACCTTTTCCAGCACGAAAGCGGATATTTCCGGGGGCAGTCCGCCGGAGGCCTCTTCAAACCGGGCCCCGACGCTCTTCCTGTCGAACAGGCCGTCCGCCACCAGCACCGGCGAGCATTGGGATGTGCCCGTGAGATCCTCGCCGGTGTCTATCCCGGTATGCTTATAGCCGTATTCTTTGGTCCAGGTCAGCGCGCGCGGTTTGTACTCCCGGTCATAACACAGCTGGAAGCCCCAGACGGAGCCGTCTTTTTCCTGCCAGACTATCAGGTCGAAATATTCGTCCGAGAACCAGCGCCGCGGCGGCTCGCCGGGTATCTGGCGGATGTTCTTTTCTTCGCGGAGCATATTAGGATTTTAGCAAAATTGTCCCGCGGACGGCCGCAGCGCGCGCGGCGCGGGGCAGACTTGCTATAATTAGGTCATTGCAAACCAAGGAGTTTCACCATATTATGAAAGAAAAAGTTGAAAAAGTGGTGGAGAAGATAAAGCCGATGCTGGCCGCCGACGGCGGTTCCGTGGAACTGGTAGGGGTGGACGAGAAGAAGGGCGTGGTCACCGTGCGGCTCGCCGGGGCCTGCGGCTGCTGCCCGCATGCCACCATGACGCTTAAGAACGTGGTGGAGCGCATGATAAAGGAAGAGGTCCCCGAAGTTAAGGAAGTGGCCGTCGGCTGAGCCGTCCGCCGGAAATTTACGGGCCGATGAGTAGCTGGCGGGCCTATGGCCTTGATAAACCTCCACAACCATTCCACCTATTCGGACGGCACCCTGGCGCCCGCGGCCCTGGCCCGGGCCGCCTCGCGCGCCGGCATCAAGTACTTTTCCCTTACCGATCACGACATGGTGGGCGGCTGGGCGGAGCTGGAGCCGGCGCTTAAAGAAGAGGGCATTTTATATTGCCGCGGGGTGGAGATAAGTACGGGCCCGCATGAGAACCTGCATATCCTGGGCTACGGCCTGGACATTTCCGACCCCGTGCTGGCAGGCCGCCTCGCTGATTTCCGCTCCAGGCGGATAACCAGGGTCAGGAAGATAATAGAGCTTCTCAGGGGGCTGGGCGTGGAGATAGCCTTCGAGGACCTGCCCGTCCCGGAGGGCAGGACGGTTGGCAGGCCGCATATAGCCGACGCGCTGAAAAAGAAGAAGCTGGTCTCCAGCCGGAGCCAGGCCTTCAAGAGATACCTGGCGGCGGGGCGGCCGGCATATGTGCCGCCCAACGGCCCGCCGGTGGAAGAGGCTATCCGCGCCATAAAGGACGCGGGCGGCAGGGCGGTGCTGGCCCATCCCGGGGTGGTAGCCAAAATACTGGATATCCCAGTGTGGAAAGAGGCGGGGCTGGACGGCCTGGAGGCCTTTTATCCGGCCCATACCGGCGCGGCCACGCGGGAATTCGTCACGCTGGCCGGGCGTTACGGCCTTTTTGTCACCGCCGGCTGCGATTTCCACGGGCCAGGCACGGAGCGCGATAAAATGTCCGGTTTCGAATACCAGGAAGAATATTTTTCGGAGATCGAACAACTATTTTTATGAGAATAATATCGCATCGCGGCGCTTCCGGCTATGCGCCTGAGAACACGCTTAAGGCCTTTCGCCTGGCGGTCGAGATGGGCTCGGAGGATTTTGAGTTCGACGTGCACCAGACCAAGGACGGGATACTGGTGGTGCACCATGATTTCGACCTCGCCCATACCGCCCTGCGCAAAGAACGGATAGCGGACCTGACCTGGGCCGAGCTGAAAAAGATCAACGTCGCGAAGCATTATAAAGCGGATACCGCTTTCCAGCACGTGCCGCGGCTGGAGGAAGTGCTGGACGTTATCGGCCCGCGCGCCGGCTGGCTGAACTTCGAGGTAAAGAACGACGGGAACATCTACCCCGGCATAGAGGATAAAGTGCTGGCTTTTCTGGGGAGCAAACCGGGGCTGCTGGAAAAAAGCGTGGTCTCCAGTTTCGACAACGGCACGCTGAAGCGCTTTCGCGAGCGCTCCCCGGAGGTAAAGCTGGCCTACCTGGGGCACGGGCTTAATACCGTGCTCCTGCTGCCCGCGCTTAAAAAAGCGAAGGCCGTGGGCGCGGTTAATTTCCATCTGGCGCTCAGGATAGCCTTCAAGCTGAACGTCTCCAGGATAAAGAAAGCCGGTTTCCGGGTCTGCGTTTACACCGTGAACACGAAGCGCGACGCCCTGCGCATGAAGAAGATCGGTGTGGACGGGATCTTTACCAATCATCCCGATATAATGGGGAAATGGCAGCTTAAAGGTTAATGATGTCCGACCTTGAGAACGAGGTAAAACGCCTTACGGCGCTGGGGCTGCACCGGCGCTGCGTCGAGGGCGATATCTCACGCGTTGCCGCCCTTACGCTGGAAATAAACCGCCTGAAAAAAGAGCGCGGGGCCGTGGTCTGCGCGCATGTCTACCAGGCGCCGGATATCATACTCGGCATAGGCGACCTTGCGGGCGATTCCTATAAACTGGCCGACGACTGCCGCAAGTCCCCGGCCGGGACCGTAATCTTCTGCGGCGTGCACTTCATGGCCGAGACCGCCAAGATCCTGAACCCGGAGAAGAAGGTCTATGTTCCTTCCAACAACGCCGGCTGCTCGCTGAGCGAAGCGATAACCGCCGCCGACGTGAAAAAGCTCAAGGCCGACCATCCGGGCCTGCCGGTGGTCACCTATATCAATACCTCCGCGGAGGTTAAGGCGGAGTCCGACTGCATAGTGACCAGCGCCAATGCCGGGAAGATACTGCGGCGCATGTACGAGGCTAACAAGGCCGTGATATTCATCCCCGACAGGTTCATGGGGGCCAACCTGGCCCGGGAACTGGGCAAGACCCCCGGCCGGGATATCATCCTCTGGAACGGCGCCTGCGTGGTGCACGAGAAGTTCGATCCCGCCCTGGTGGAACTTTACCGGCGGAAATATCCCGGGCTGGCGGTGCTGGCGCACGCGGAATGCCCGTCCGAGCTGATCAAAGCGGTGGACTTCATGGGCGGCACCGGCGATATGATGCGCTACGTGGAAAGCACGAACGCCGCGGCTTACCTGCTGGTGACGGAGTGCGGTTTCGGGGAACTGGCGCGGCTCCGGTTTCCGGGCAAGAACTTCGTGGCGATGTGCAGGCTCTGTCCCTATATGAAATCCATCACGCTCGACAGCGTGCTGGCCCTGCTGCGCGACCCCGCGGCGCGGGAAGTGACGGTTCCCGCGGACGTGGCCGCCCGCGCAAAAAACTCCATAGAAAAAATGTTCGAACTGGCCGCCTGAACGGGCCGGACCGGCAGACCCCGGGGTATCACTTCGCGCGTTAAGTCAACTTCCAGAAAAAGGCCGGGAAT
>PEXO01000285.1:0-1024 GCA_002779045.1 Elusimicrobia bacterium CG08_land_8_20_14_0_20_59_10
GTGACTAGTGACCAGTGACCAGTGATCAGTGACTAGTGACCAGTGACCAGTGATCGGCAAATTAGCCTATTTATGAAATGTATCCCCGTCTGGAACCGCTGCAATAACAAATGCGTGATGTGTTCGAACCCCCCGGACTACCCGGACTTCGGCAAATATGATCTTGCCAGCCTTAAAACCAGGATAAACCGCATCCCGCGCGGCGAAACGGAAATCTACCTTACCGGCGGTGAGCCTTCCCTTCATCCGGAACTGCTGCCGCTGCTGGCCCATATACGGGCGCGCCTGCCGCGGGCCAGGATACTGATGGATACCAACGGCAGGATGTTCTCCTACCGGGCCTTCGCGGCGGAATGCGCCGCTTTCGGCAACCTCGAGTTCCAGGTCTCTCTTTGCGGGCACGGCCCGGCCACCCACGACGGGATAACGCGCACCCCCGGCAGTTTCCGGCAGGCCCTGGCCGGCATCCGCAACCTCCTGGCGCTGAAGGCCCGGGGCGTAGAGGTGGAAGCGCGTTTCGTCCTGACCGCGCTGAGCATCCGCGATATGTGGAAGGTCTACAGGCTGGTCCGCGGGCTTGGCGGCATAAAAGCGCTGGTTCTTATCTTCATGGAGCTGGAGGGCCACGCCGGCCTTAACTTTAAGTCGATGGGTCTTACGTATTCCCGGGCCCGCGCGCCGGTGGAAAAGTTCTTTGCGAGCCTGGAAAAAAGCCGCGTCGCCGCGCCCGAACTTAAGCTTTATCATTTCCCGTTATGCACCCTGCCTCAGCGCCTGTGGAAATACGCCTGGCGCACCCTGCCGCGCAAGGAGGTCTCCTTCCCGCCGTCCTGTTCGCGCTGCGCGGTAAAGAAATACTGCCTGGGAGTGCATAAGGATTATATAAAGCACATAGGCGTAGCGGAATTTAAACCGCTGGGCTCCGCGCCGCGCCTGAAGCTTTCGCCTAATGTCTGCCATCCGATAACAGCGGTGGACAGTGGCCGGGGACCAGTGACCAGTGGCCGGGGACCAGTGGCCGGGG
>PEXO01000285.1:1095-2005 GCA_002779045.1 Elusimicrobia bacterium CG08_land_8_20_14_0_20_59_10
ACCTATAAACACCGCCTGCAACCAGCGCTGCCTTTTCTGCTCGGCCCGCGGCCGCGGAGACAGCCCTGAACTGCGCGGGATACTCAGAGAGATAGAGCGGATGGCGGCCGCCGGGGACGGCCTGCTGGTAATTTCAGGAGGGGAGACCACTCTTTCCCCGGACCTTAAGCGCATAGTGACCTTTGCGCGCAGGAAAGGCCTGAAAGTGGAGCTCCAGACCAATGCGCTTACCTCGGCCTACCCGCGAAAAGCCGCCTGGCTGGCGGCCCTTGGCGCGGACCTCTTCAATATTAATTTCCCATCGCATAAAAGCGCCGTCAACGACCGTATCACCGGCACAAAGGGGACCTTTTCGCTGCGGGCGGCCGGGGTGAAGAACCTGCTGAAAGCCGGGGCCGCGGTGCGTCTTACGCATATCGTTTCCTCCCTTAATTTCCGCGGGCTGCCCGCTTTCGCTAGATATGCCGCGAAGAATTTTCCCGGAGTGAAATATATACAGTTCAGCTACCTTAAAGGGCTGGGGGGCGCGCTGGAGAATTCCTGGCTGCTGCCCGCCTATACCCTTGCTTCCCCGTTCCTGGTCAAGGCGCTGGAGCTCTGCGGAAAGTCGGGCATAGAGGCGGTGGTGGACCATATCCCTCCCTGTTTTCTCGGCCGGTTTTACGGCAGGCATATAGACTTCATAAAGTGCGCCAACGGCAGTGACACCTCTCTTTCCAGGCAGGAAAAGCGGCGCCTGCCGGGCTGCCGTGGCTGCGCGCTCAGAACCCGCTGTTTCGGCCCCAGAAAGGAGCACGCGGTGATGCTCGGCGCGGTGCTGGTGCGGCCGGTGAAAAAGACGGCTCTCCATGCGGCTTGGCCGCCTGATGGCCAGAGGCCCTAGTGCGGCACTGGCATAGCCTTGAACATA
>PEXO01000285.1:2012-3987 GCA_002779045.1 Elusimicrobia bacterium CG08_land_8_20_14_0_20_59_10
ACTTGATCCTCCCGTAAACAGTCATTTTGCCGCTCTGTGATATACGGCGGGTTTTTCCTATAATAAGACCATGCGAAAAAAGTTTTTACGCCGTCTCCGCGCGCAGCCGGCCGCCGTATTCCTGCTGGTGATACTATGCTCCGTCGCGGCGGTCCTTTCGGCGGAGGGGGCATACCGTTTAACGCTGTTCGTTCAGGCTCGGGCCGGCAGCCGGCCGGGGGTTTTTGAGCTTTATGCCGTAGGCGACTCCAGCATGCTGGGGCTCCCTTTTTCCATATCGCCGCCGGAGATCGTTTCCATGTTATTTTCCGGCAGGTTCGCCGGCAGGGAGCTGCGCGTGCTGAACCTGGCTGAGGGCGGCAACTCCATGTATACGCAGGCGCTTAAAGCGCTCCGGACCCTGAAATACCGGGACAAGAAGAACCCCGCCGTTGTGCTCATCTATGGCGGCCACGCTGAAAATATCAGCGTACTGAGCAGGCGCCGTCCTTTATTTCTGCGGCTATGCGAGACCTTCAAAAGACGGATCCTGCTGCATTCGTTTCTTTTCAGCAGAATAGTCTTCAGCCTGGAGCGGACTTTTCTTTTTTACGGGATCCGTGATCTTGACCATTACGAGTTTTATCTGCGCAAAACGATCGAAGCGGCCCTGAAGTCGGGAGCGCTTCCCGTTATCGCCACGCTCGGCAGCAACATTGAACAGGAACCAAGCGTGAACAATTATAATGTGATGACCGCGGGGGAGGTGGGCAAAGGGTTCAGGGCAGAGTCGCGGGGCGAATATGCCAAAGCCCTGGCGCAGTATACCGGGCTGTATGAAGGCTTAAGCCCGGCCGACTACCTCCGCCCGTATCTTGCGTACCGGATCGGGAGATGCCTGGAGTTCATGGGGGATGCGGCGGCCGCCCGCGTCCGTTTCCTGGAGGTCCTTGAAAACGACCCGTTCCCCCTTCGCGCAAAGCCGTCGCAGAACGCCATAATCCGCCGGTTGGCCGGTGAGTATTCCATCCCGCTGGTGGATGCGGAAAAAATGTTCGCGGAACATTCCGCGGGCGGGTTCCCGGGAGAGGAATCGTTCATGGATCTTATGCATCCCAATGCCGCCGGGTATCTGCTGCTCGCCCGTGCTTTTGCCGACCGGCTTGCGACGTTGTTCCGGGATACGATCCGCAACGATATTCATGATCCCGCCGTGATTTTCGACTCCCCCGGCGGCGACTCCTTGTCACGGGCGGGCCCGTATCTTTGCGCGGGGGCCTGCCTTCTCTGGTCCAGCCAAAGCGCTGTTCCTGTTCCCGACTGCCTTAAGCTGGCGGAAAAAAATTTCAGGACGGCCATGAGTATCTCGGGCGGGGACTATCGTGCCAGGGTCGGTTTGAGGATCGCCGTCCTCTCCAAAAAGAACCAGTATGTGATCCCCGAGGAGGTCTATAACTGGTTTCAGACAAAACGCCCGCATTATGTTTTTCGCCGTCCCATGTCAAATAAGGAGTATGAAGAAGCGGATGCCTTTCTTGCCGGCTGGGAGAAGCCTTGAAAATAAATAAAGTCATTTATTTCGATTTTTGCCTGCTGGCGCTCCTGGCCGCTTTATGGGGATTTATTCCCGACTCCGTAGGAACGGCAAGCTGGGGCAGACCTTTTGACGCCGGAGAGGGCTGGATCTTTGCTTTACCCGGAACTTATGATAACAACTGGTTCCCTTTTTTCCCGGTCGTTATTTCAACTATTCAGTACCATCTTCCCGCCTGGCTCGGGGCGGGCGCGTGCAAAGCTCTCTTCCTGCTGCCGGTGCTGCTGGCTTTCTGCGCCGGCTCCCTGCTGTATTCGGTCCTCGCCGGAATTCTGTCGGCCGCGCTTTCCGCGGTCCTGAGCGCGCTGCTGTTTCATTACGGATTCATTATTTATGAACAGCATGCTGAACAGATCTTGTTTAGCGCCTCGCTGCTGATGCTTGTCTGCGGGCTTTCCGTCA
>PEXO01000128.1 GCA_002779045.1 Elusimicrobia bacterium CG08_land_8_20_14_0_20_59_10
AGCCCAGCGAAACGCGGTTGGACAGGCCCAGGACGGGGTGTTTATACATCGCATAGTCCAGTTGGTAGGACTTCAGGAATTTTATGCCTGCGCCGGCGGAGAATAGGCTGCGGTCGTAGCCCATGCGGATGGCGCCGGGCCCGATTCCGTACTCCGTGCCTAACTGGAAGGAGCCGTCGCTGGAGATATCCGCGGCCAGCGAGATATTTGAGCTTAAAGCGTAGGCCGCCCCGGCTTTAAGTCCGGGCGGAAGCTTGTCGTCGGTATCCCCCGTGGCGAAACCGGCGAAATTGCGTATTACAAACGCCAGAGTCAGCTTATCGGTTATAACCGGGCCGTACTGCGCGCCTATGTCAAAGCCCGCCAGGCGGTTGGTCTCGTCAGCCAGGGACCTGCTAAGAACTTTCAGCGACAAGCCCAGCGAAAGCGACGGCAGGAGAAGGCCGTGAATGCCGGCGCCGGCGGCGAACGCCGTCTCGCCGTAGGAGAAATTACCGGTGGGTTGGTTGCTCTCGTCGCGCCCTTCGGCGCTGCCGGCCGAGAGCCGCAGCGCCTGTATTCCCCAGCCGCCGGGGAGACCGCCGTAGTTCTGGGCGTAACCGAGGTAATCGTAAGACATACCCTCAAACAGCGTGGCGTGCATTAAGGACACATTACGGCTGTTCATCATGCTGAGGCCCGCGGGGTTATAGTAAAGTGCGGAAGCGTCTTTTACCATTGCCGAATAGGCGCCGCCCATGGCCAGCGGCCGGGCCCCGGCCCCGAAGTTAAATATGCCGCCGGGGCTGCCTGCCTGGGCGAAAAGAAAGGATGAAGGATAAAGGATGAAGGATAAAAAGAAGAAAGCGAGGCAAAGCGCCGGCGTCAGGCCTGTTAAGCCCGCCCGCACAATGTTTTTCCCGCCTCTTGTCTTCATAGCAGTTCCCTTTTTTAGTTTAACCACAAAGGCCACAAAGTTGATATTGTCTTTCCTTTCCGTTCTATACTTTGTGCCCTTGGTGGTTTATCCCAGTATTAAGCCACACTATCCCGTCATGAGCCCCTTCTTCTTTTCCTAATGCTTCACCCCCACCTTCAAGATCTTAGTCTCCCCGCCCGCCTTAATGACGCACAGGTACATGCCCATTGACACCTTGCCGGACGGGCCGGTTCCGTCCCAGACTACGGAATTGGGACCGGCAACGCCCGTAATATTCAAAGA
>PEXO01000329.1:0-1101 GCA_002779045.1 Elusimicrobia bacterium CG08_land_8_20_14_0_20_59_10
CGTCGGGACAACGAAATTTCTACGTAGTGATAAGTGCCCCGAAAGGTAGGTTATATATGCGTGATCATAGCATACATGGTATATCATGTATCGGCAAGGGGCTGGGGCCGCCCGACCCTTTGCGGCCCGGCCGCTGCGCGGGGGTTTTTTACTATAATTACCCGTAGCATGCACAATCGCATAAAGCGCCTTGAGGAACTGGTGAGCGGCGCGGCCGGGACCATCGCGCGCCTGAAGGAGGAGAACGAGGTCCTTAAGGGACAGGTAGCGCTGCTGGGCGCGGCCCGCGGCAGATCCGCCTCCGCAGGCGCCGCTGCGCGAGAGCTTGCGGATTTCAAGGCCAGGGTAAGGCGGCGGCTGGAGCGCATTTGCGCCAGGATAGAGAAGATAGCCGACCTGCAGCCGGGTTTATTTGAGGAAGATGATAATGCGTAATTCCGAAATGGAGATGAAGGTAAGGGGGCGGCTGGTAAAGTTCCCCGTAGTGGACGGGCTTTCGCCGCTGGAGATGGGCAACCTGATAGGGCAGGTGGAAGAGAAAATGAGGCGTATAGAGGAAAAGACGGATACGCCCGATACCAGCAAACTGGCCATGCTGGCCGCCTTCGAGTTTGCCGTGGAGCTTTATAACCTCAGGCAGAAGTCCGAGTCCGACCACGAAGCCGAGTCCAGGAAGATAGACGACATGGCCGCCCGGCTGGAAAAGGTGCTGACCGGCGGGTAAACAGGCAGGGGGAAGCCGAAAAATGTCCGACCCGCTTTTTGAAGAAACGGCCGTTTCCCCGCAGCAGGAGGGCGGCCCGGCCTATAGCCCGCTGGCCGCGCGCCTGGCGCCCAAGGACCTTTCCGATTTCGCCGGGCAGGAAGAGATATTAGGCGAGGGCAAGCTCCTGCGCCGGGCCATAGAGGCGGACACGCTAAAATCCGCCGTCTTCTTTGGCCCGCCGGGCTGCGGCAAGACCGCACTGGCGCGCTACATAGCCTCCCGCGCCAAAGCCAAGACCTTTGATCTGAACGCAGTGATGGCCGGCGTGGCCGACCTCAAGAAGATAATCGAGTATTCCCGCGGCCTGGGCGGCGGCCTGGCGCAGAACCAGCGCA
>PEXO01000329.1:1179-2808 GCA_002779045.1 Elusimicrobia bacterium CG08_land_8_20_14_0_20_59_10
GCGGAGCATCTCTCCGCCATCTTCGACCGGGCGCTGACGCATGCCGACGGCCTGGCCGGGCTGAAGCCCGAGGTCACCCCCGGGGCGAAAAAATACCTGGTGGAGAATTCCTCCGGCGACGCCCGCCGCCTGCTGAACGCCCTGGAACTGGCCGTGCTCACCACCAAACCCGGCGGCGGCCGCCGCGTTATAGACGAGGCGGTGGCGCGTGAATCCATCCAGCGCCGCAGCCTGCGCTACGACCGCAGCTCCGACGAGCATTACGACCATATCTCCGCTTTCATAAAGAGCATGCGCGGCTCGGACCCCGACGCGGCCGTTTACTGGCTGGCCAAAATGCTGGAGGCCGGCGAGGACCCCCGCTTTGTGGCGCGGCGCATCCTTATCTGCGCTTCCGAGGACGTGGGCAATGCCAATCCCATGGCGCTGGTTATGGCGCAGAGCGCCTTCAGCGCGGCGGAAGTGCTGGGCATGCCCGAGGCGCGGATAATACTGGCGCAGGCGGCCATCTACGTGGCCTGCTCGCCCAAATCGAACGCCTCCTATATGGCCGTGAACGAGGCCCAGGCCGAGGTAAAGACCGGCACCGAGCGCGAGGTGCCCATGCATCTGCGCGACGCCTCCAAGGACGGCAAGGCCCTGGGCCATGGCAAGGGCTATAAGTACCCGCATGATTTCGGGGGTCATTATGTGAAGCAGGAATATATGCCCGACCCCAAGACCTTCTACCGCCCTACCGAGCAGGGCTTTGAGATAGAGATAGCCAAAAGGCTCAAACGCCTGCGCGAGGGGAAATGAAGGAACCCCGGATCTACACCGTCAGCGAACTCAGCCAGGGCATTAAATCCCTGCTGGAAGGCTCCTTCCGCGAGCTCTGGGTGGAGGGGGAACTCTCCGGGCTGAAGGTCTCGTCGCTGGGGCATACCTATTTCGACCTGAAGGATGCCAATTCCAATATTTCCGGCGTGCTGTTCCGCGGTTTCGCCCAGGGGCTGAAATTCGAACCGGAGAACGGCCTGCTGGTGCGCGTGCGCGGCAATATCACCACCTACGACAAGCAGAGCAAGTACCAGCTGATGGCCAAAGAGCTGCAGCCGGCCGGCATAGGCCCGCTCCAGCTGGCCTTCGAACAGCTTAAGAAGAAGCTGGCCGCCGAAGGGTTCTTCGACCAGGCGCGCAAGCGCCCCATCCCGGCCCTGCCGCAGAAGATAGCCGTGGTCACTTCCCCCACTGGCGCGGCCATACGCGACATCCTTTCCATACTTAAGCGGCGCTACGCCAATATGCACATCATAGTGGCCCCGGTAAAAGTGCAGGGGGCCGGCTCCAAAGAGGAGATAGCGCAGGCCATAAAGGACCTGAACGCCGGTTTCCCGGATATTGACGTTATGCTGGTGGGGCGCGGCGGCGGTTCCATGGAGGACCTCTGGGCCTTCAACGAGGAGATAGTGGCCCGCGCCATAGCGGGTTCGAAAATCCCGGTCATTTCCTGCGTGGGGCATGAGACGGATTTCACGATAGCCGACTTTGTGGCCGATATGCGCGCGCCCACGCCATCGGCCGCGGCCGAGCTGGTGGTGAAAAGCAAGGTGGAGCTGGCGGCCAATATAGCGGGGCTGGAGAAGCGGC
>PEXO01000329.1:2849-4962 GCA_002779045.1 Elusimicrobia bacterium CG08_land_8_20_14_0_20_59_10
AAGTTCCGCAGGCTGGCAGCCAGCCGGCCCATGGCGAACCCGCTGGTGCTGCTGGAGGGGCCGCTGCGGCGCCTGGACGACGCGGTGGAGGGCTTATTCGCGTCCTCTACGGACAGGCTGCGCCGCGCCGGGGAGAAACTAAATTTGCAGTCCGAAAAACTGAAGGCGCTAAGCCCGCTTTTCCCGCTGAAGAAGGGCTATGCCATAGTTAAGGATGTAAAGGGGAAGGCTGTTAAAACGGCGGCCGCGCTGGCCCCGGGCGACAGGCTTTCATTGCAATTCGCGGAAGGCCGGGCCGAGGCCGCGGTGATAGGCGCCGGCGGGGCGGGGGAGGCGGCGCCTGTCGCAAGTGACAAGTCACAAGTCACACGCAAAACCAGGGATAATAAAGATTCGGGGCCTGAACAGGAGACTTTATGGTGAAAAAAACTGACGGCGGCGGTTTCGAAGAAAAACTAGGCAAGCTTGAGGAAATAGTGGGCAAGCTTGAGGACGAGAATACCCCCATAGAGGAATCCCTCACGCTTTTTGAGGAAGGCGTGGGCATCTCCAAGGAGCTTTCGGTCAAGCTGGAGGAAGTAAGGCGCAAGATTGAGGTGCTTAAGAAGGACGCCGAGGGCAAGCTGAAGCTGGAGCAGTTCGAAGACGAAGACGGCGGGAAATAGCCCGGGGGGGCCGCCTGCCGCGCCGAAATGATTAAAAAAAGACTGGACATTGCCTGCGTGGAGCGGGGGCTTTATGAAAGCCGCGAAAAAGCCCTGCGCGCCATCATGGCCGGGCTGGTAACCGTCAACGGCAAGCCCGCCGACAAAGCCGGCCAGGCCGTGCGCGAGGCCGATTTGATAGAACAGGTGCAGGACGACTGCCCCTATGTTTCGCGCGGCGGGCTGAAGCTGAAAGGCGCGCTGGACAATTTCAAGATAAAAGTTAAAGGCCGGACCTGCCTGGACGTGGGCGTTGCCACCGGCGGGTTCACGGACTGTTTACTGCGGGAAGGCGCGGCCAGGGTCTATGCCGTGGACGTGGGCGAGGGGCAGCTGCACGAAAAGATGAAGGCGCACCCGCTGGTGGTCTTCATGCCGCAGACCAATGCCCGGTACCTTAAGCCGGAACTGTTCCCGGAGAAGCCGCGGCTCTGCGCTATAGACGTTTCCTTTATCTCGCTGAAACTGATACTGGGCCCGGTGCTGGGCGTGCTGGCTCCGGGCGGTGAAATTATAGCCCTGGTAAAACCGCAGTTCGAACTGCAGGCCAAAAACCTGCGCAAAGGCATTGTAAAGGACGAAGAGACCCGCCAGCAGGCGATGGCTGACCTGCGCGCCTTCCTGGCGGCCTCGCTGCCCGGCGCCGAAGAAAAAGGCCTGATAGACTCCCCCCTGAAAGGCGCCAAAGGCAACCTGGAATTTCTTTGGCATTTAGCCCGCCTGAAATAGCCCGGTCCTGTATGAAGAAGAACTATTACAAGATACTCCAGGTTCAGCCTGACGCGCATCCGGCCATTATTAAAACCGCCTACAGGACGATGATGCAGGAGTTGAAGATGCATCCCGACCTTGGCGGGGATAATGCCCGGGCGCAGGAACTGAACGAGGCCCATGAAGTTCTTTCCGATCCGGAAAAAAGACGCGCTTATGATCTGGCCCTTCCCGCTCCGGCGAGCGGTCCGGGGGAATACGCGGCAGGCGCGCTGCTCCCTAGCGGGGCTCAAAAAAACGTTCTTGCGCGTGTGCTGGCTGTTGTCCTGGTACTTCTTCTGGCGGCAGTTGTCGCTATAGTGTATTATGGCCGGGACAAAGAACCCGTCTGGATCGGTGGCGACAGTGCTTATCCCGTAGTGGAAGCCGGTGAGGGGGGAAAATAAAACGAGGGATTATGGGACGTATTTAACTTTTATAGCTTTACCGTTGGGTATGCTGATTATTGTAGCCGGGGAAGAACTGCTTTACCGCGGGTTGATATTTAACTACATTCGCCGTGAGGAAACTGAGACAAAGGCGCTGTTGTGGAGCTCCGGTCTATTCGTCTTAGGAAGCGTAACGAAATAACTGAAGCATTTGGCTGGCCGATTTTGGGCTACACCGAAGTGGCATGAAGCGACACGTACTACACGTAC
>PEXO01000098.1 GCA_002779045.1 Elusimicrobia bacterium CG08_land_8_20_14_0_20_59_10
CGCCTTGCCTGCCTTGTCCGTTACCGGGTCCGAGCAGGCGCCGCCGGCGCGGTAGCCCTTGTCCGAGAGTAGTTTTATCCCCGTGAACCCCGCGGCCTTTATGGCGCCCAGGTAAGCCCGGCGCTGCAGCGCGCCGGCCACGCAGGCGGCGTAAAGCCCGGCGTGTTTTTTCAGCGCCGGAGGCAGTTCACGGTTGAGGACTATATCGCTTACCACTATAAAGCCGCCCGGCTTAAGCGCCCGGAAAGCCTCGCGGAAGACCAGCGGCTTATCCGTAGACAGATTGATAACGCAGTTGGAGATCACCAGGTCGGCTTCGGCGTTCTTTACCGGCAGCTTCTCTATCACCCCTTTGCGGAACTCCACGTTCCTCAGCCCCGTCCGGGCCAGGAACTTCGCGGCGTTCTTTTTCGCCAGCGCCAGCATCTCCGGAGTCATGTCCACGCCTATCACTTTGCCTTTGGCCCCGGCCAGCGGCGCGGCTATGAATACGTCCTTGCCGGCCCCGCTGCCCAGGTCCAGCACGGTCATTCCTTTCTTTATCTTCGAGAAAGCCACCGGGTTGCCGCAGGAAAGGCCCAGTTCCCCCTCAGAAGCGGCGGGCGCTGACCCGCAGCCGCAGGAACTGCCCGGACAGCAGGAAACGGACTTTCTGGCCGCGGCCCCGTAGGCCTTGCGTACCAGCAGGCGTGTCTTTTCATGGCGGGTATTCATAAAATAAGTTCCTCCTATAAGATCCCGAAAATGTATTTAAGCCCCAGGTAGATGCCGGCGGCAATGAACACCCAGGCCGTAGCGGGCTCGGCGTTTTTATTAAATTTCCCCGCCAGGCCGGAGACAACCGGCATTTGCCTGAACCCGAGGTCCAGTATCACAGCCAGAACCAGCACCGTCAGAGCCGTGCCCAGGCCGTAAAGCAGGGGCAGGGAGAAAGGCGCGGAATTCTTTGCGGCCAGCGGTATCACTACGCCGAAATACAGCGCGGCGGAGATGGGGCAGAAGGCCAGCGCGAAAGCGAAGCCCATGAACAGGGCGGGAACGGCCCCTTTCCCTGCCTTGTATCTGGAAAGATCGAACAGGGCGAACCCCGCGAAACCGCGCCCGAACATACCCAGCATATACATTCCGGCCAGCACGAGTACGGGCGACAGCAGCTGGTTGCCGTATTTCTGCATGAAGAAAGAGAAGGAGGGCGCGCTGAGCAGGCTTTTCACCAGCAGAAAACCTATGAGGATATAAGTAAGGGCCCGGCCCAGGGCATAAAGCAGGCCGCAAACCGGCACCGCCAGCCGGTTAGAACCGGAATGCTTCGAGATATAAGTCAGCGCCGTTATGTTGGTGGCCAGCGGGCAGGGGCTCACGGAAGTGAGCACCCCCGTCCACAGGGCCGTCAGCGCGGCCGCCTTATAAACGCCGGCGCCGATGCTGAGCGCCACAAAAGCGAACAGCGCGTACTTCAGCGCTTTAGCGGACGCAGGCACTACTGAGCCTCCGCTATTATCTTCTTCAGCTCCTCCGGCGAAGGGACCCTGGCCGAGAACAGGACCTTATCGTTCACCGCCAGGGCCGGGGTAAGCATCACGCCCATATCCGTTATCTTATTTATATCCGTTATTTTTCCCATTGTATATTCCACGCCCAGCTCCTTGGCCGCGGCCTCCGCCGCCGCGTAGAGCTTATTGCACTTGGGACAGCCCATACCCAGTATCTGTATTTTTTTCATAGTATCTCCTTTAAAAATACGCCCCGTAGAACATGCCGCTGAAAGTGGACATGAGCACCACCAGCACTACATACGCCGCCGTCTTCTTCGTCCCCATCACGCTCCTGAGCACCAGCATGCCGGGCAGTGAAAGCGCCGGCCCGGCCAGCAGCAGCGTGAGAGCCGGGCCCTTGCCCATGCCGGAACCCAGCAGGCCCTGGAGTATGGGGATCTCCGTAAGCGTGGCGAAATACATGAAGGCAGCCGCCACCGAGGCGAAGAAATTAGCGCCCAGGGAATTGCCACCCACGGCGCCGGCTACCCAGGCCGAGGGGATCACGCCCTCATGCCCCGGCCTGCCCAGCAGGAAGCCGGAGACCAGCACGCCGCCTATCAGGAGCGGGAAGATCTGCTTTGAAAGGTCCCAGGCCGCCCCGAACCAGTCGGCCAGTTCCCCCTCGCCGGAGGAATTCAGCACCCAGGAAAGGCCTATGAAACCGGCGGCAAAGGAAAGCACGGGCAGGTCGCTGTAATAGAACGCCAGCGCTATGGCCGGGAGAGAGGCCAGTAAAAGTTTTTTACCGTCCGCCCCGAACCAGCCCTTCAGCATGAAACCGAGAGCGGCAGCAAAAAAGGCGGTCAGCGGCCATTTAACCCTGTACAGCGCATGGAACACGGCGTCCGAAGGGTCCGCCTTGGCCCAGTTGGCGAACACCAGCACGGCGGCCATGGAGGCGAAATAAAGCGAGGTCTGCCAGAGCGGGCGCGTCACAACGGGTTCAGGCAGCTCCGCCTGGGCGGCGGCCTTGGCCGTCTCTTCACGCCGGAACAGGAAATGCATGGACAGCCCTATGACCAGGCTGAACACCACCGCGCCCGCGGCCCGGGCCGCGCCCAGTTCAAAACCCAGAACGCGCGCCGTAAGCACTATAGCCAGTACATTTATGGCCGGGCCCGAATAGAGGAAAGCTATGGCCGGCCCCAGCCCCGCGCCGCGTTTGTAGATGCCCGCGAACAGCGGCAGCACTGTGCAGGAACAGACGGCCAGTATGGCGCCGGACACTGAGGCCACTCCGTAGGAAAGGACCTTGTTGGCCCTGGCCCCGAAGTATTTCATCACCGAGGCCTGGCTGACAAATGCGGAAATCCCCCCGGCAATGAACAGCGCCGGGATAAGGCAGAGAGCCACGTGTTCGCGCACGTACCACCTGGTAAGCTCCAGCGCCTCCGTCACGGCGCCGTCAAAACGGGGCGCGCCTACGGGCAGAAAATAGAACAGGAAGAAAACACCGGCAAAACCGGCCGGCCATTTCCACTCTTCTTTCCAGTTCATGTGAGCACCCGCTCAAGACACCTGGCGAAATCCAGCACGCAGGGGCAGGTAAGGCGGTAATGCAGCCAGTTCCCCTCGCGGCGTACGGCCACCAGGCCGGCTTTCTTAAGCACCAGCAGATGCTTGGACACGGTGGAGATATCGTCGCCCACCAGGTCGCGCAGTTCGCAGACGCAGGTCTCCCGCTTTTTAAGGGAATTGAGTATTAATAACCGGGTAGGATGTCCCATGGCCTTTATTATCCGGGCCTGGGCGGAATAATCCTTCTTTTTTGCGGTTGGCATGACATCTATTTTGCCATATCGCCAAATAGATGTCAACCCGCGCCCCCCGGCAAAAGCAAAAAGCCCTTGAAAAGTTTCAAGGGCTTTTTCTTTCGGGGGCCAACGGGACATCGCCTGCCCCTATAAACGATAAACCCCCTTTCGGGGGCTCATGTCCTGCTATTTTCATTGCAAGTTCGATCTGTTGCACTACTGCAAAACTGGTTGCGGGGGCAGGATTTGAACCTGCGACCTCAAGGTTATGGGCCTTGCGAGCTACCAGGCTGCTCTACCCCGCAGGATTAGTATAGCACAACAACGCGGGACAATGCAAATCCTCGTCGGAGAAATATGTTTTTTGACAGTGATCTCTACTGATCACTTGAAAAAGTGATCATCTAAAACCGGTGATCGGATTTGCTATTGGGTCAAAGAAAGAATCCAAGAGAGTGATGTCTGCAGGAATTAACAAGCATAAATGACTATAGCGTCATTATACGGTTGCATTATGGGATCTCCGTCGAAAGATGGAATCCTGATAAGTCTCGACTGTGCCGCGCATTTTCAACGTAGGAACCATGGCTCCGTCGG
>PEXO01000309.1:0-12397 GCA_002779045.1 Elusimicrobia bacterium CG08_land_8_20_14_0_20_59_10
TCCCGACGCAACTCCCGGATAAGCCATTCCCAGAGCGCAAAGGGCTTGGTATGCGGGTTATCCACGCGGAAGATGCGCACTCCCCGCTCAGCCCAGAATTCGAAGACGCTTTTAACCTCTTCCCACAGCGGCTTCCAGTCCCGGCAGGCGAAATCCATCGGATAGATGTCCTCGTATTTCTTAGGCGGGTTTTCGGCGCAGCGCAGGCTGCCGTCGGGGCGGTGGCGGAACCATTCCGGGTGTTCTTTCAGCCAGGGATGGTCCGGCGAACACTGAAAGGCTATATCCAGCGCGACCTCCAGGCCGTGCTTACCGGCCGCCGTCATCAGCTCTTTAAAATCCTCCAGCGTTCCCAGTTCCGGGTTGATAGCTTTGTGGCCGCCGGTCCTGTCGCCTATGGCCCAGGGGCTGCCGGGATCGCCCGGCTTGGCCGTGAGGGTATTATTGCGGCCCTTGCGGCTGGTGGTCCCAACCGGGTGTATGGGCGGCAGATAAAGCACGTCGAAGCCCATCTCCGCTATATAGGGAAGGCGTGCTATAAGGTCCTTGAAATTCCCGTGTCTGCCCGGCTTAGGGGAGGTGGAACGCGGGAAGAGCTCATACCAGGCGCTGAAGCGCGCCTTCAGGCGGTCGACAGTCACTTCCAGCTCGCGCCCGTAGCGGACCAGCCCGGTGTCGTCGCCCCAGCGCGAGACCAGCCCGGCCAGTTCCGGGTCCGAGAGCCTGGCCGCTTTTTCCCGCTGGTCGCCGCCGGAAACTATCTCCTGCGCCAGCTGTTTAAGCCTCCTGGCGTCGGCGCCCGCTGCGCGCTGCGCGGCTTCCGAGATGAGCCCGGCGCCGGCCGCGAATTCAGCGCGCAGGTCCTGCCCGGCCGCCAGCCTTTTCTGCAGGTCCCGCAGCCAGGTGCGGAAGGGGTCTATGCGTCCTTCCACGGTATAACGGCAGCTCCCCGGCCTGGTAACGGCGAACTCCGAGCTCCAGCGGTCATTGCCCAGCGCCGTCATCGGTACCCGCTTCCAGGCCCGGGCCCCTTCCCTGCGATGCAGAAGGAAGCAAACGAGCTCGTCGTGACCGTCGGCGAAGATGTCCGCCTCCACGCGGACCAGCTCCCCTGTGACGCGCTTGACCGGGAAGCGGCCGCCGTCAATTTCAGGGCTTACGCTCTCTATGACCACCCGCGCGACTGCCGGCTCATTTACCTTTTCCGGCGCTTCGGCCGGCTTGACGTTCTTCCCTGCTTTCCTGGCCATAAGTCCTCCCGGCAGATAAATTCCAGCTGGCTCGCAACCAGATCAGACGGACACTACAAGATCCCCGCTATACCCGGCCGCTGTTCCTCTATCCCGCGGAACGCGGTGCAAAGCGCAATAGAGCCGGCTCACTTCAGCAGGCTCCGGTAGAGGGCATGGGTCTTTTTGGCCACGCCGGTCCAGCTGAACTGGGTTTCGGCGCGGCGGCGGCCCTCGTCCGCGAATCTTTTGCGCAGGGCGGGGTTCTTCAGCACCCGGTTGAGCGCTGCCGCCAGGTCACGGGAGAACTTTTCCGGGTCGCGCGGCTCATAGGTGCCGTCCTTCTTCGGCCGGAAGGGCACCAACAGTCCGGTCTTCTCCGGTAGGACCACCTCGAGAATGCCGCCCACCGCTGAAGCCACCACCGGCGCGCCGCAGGCCATGGCCTCCACGTTGATTATCCCGAAAGGCTCGTAAATGGACGGGCAGCAGAAAACGGCGGCATGGCTGTAAAGCTCTATCACCTCACCTTTGGGCAGCATCTTCTGTATCCAGATCACGTTCTTGCGGATCTTTTTGATCTTGGCCACGCCGGCTTCCATTTCGGCCGCTATCTCCTTGGTGTCCGGCGCGCCCGCGCAGAGCACTATCTGCGCCTCGGGGTCGATATGCGGTATGGCGTTAACGAGATGTATTATCCCCTTCTGCCGGGTAATGCGCCCGACGAAAAGGACATAGGGCTTTTTAGGGTCTATTCCCCATTTCCGCAGGGCGGCGGTGGAGGAACTGCGGCGGTATTCGGCCAGGTCAATGCCGTTATGAATGACGTGTATCCTGGAGGCGGGGACGTCGTAGCAGGACATGATGTCCTTCTTCATGCCGGCGGAAACCGCGATGACGGCGTCGGCGGCTTCGATGGCGTTCTTCTCGATCCAGCTGCTGAGGTCGTAGGCGCCGCCCAGCTGTTCGCGCTTCCAGGGACGGTGCGGCTCCAGCGAGTGGGTGGTCAGGACAAAGGGGACCTTGTACAGCAGCTTCGCCATGAACGCGCCGAGATTGGTGTACCAGGTGTGGCAGTGGACTATATCGGCGGTATTGTTCTTGCAGAACTGCAGGTTCACGCTCAAAGCTTCCAGGGCCTTGCCGAAGCCTTTCTGCGCGTCCTCGGAGAGCCCGGACCAGGGCTTATAGCCCGTGACCTGAAGGCGCGGCTTCTTCACCCGCTGGTCGCCGAAACAGCGCACTTCCACGTCCATAAGCCTGGCAAGTTCGCGGGTGAGATACTCCACCGCGACGCCGGCCCCGCCGTAGGTATAGGGCGGATACTCGTTCGTGTAAAAGACAACTTTCATAGCGGACCTCCCGGGTCGATGTCAAAGTTTTATGCGCAGGCCGTCATTTGCGGCGAAAGTGTTTTTAAATGTTTTCCGGGCGATCGCGGCGGCTCTCGTCCTGTCGCTTAATTTCGGATAACGCGCTGCGTCAAAATGGATCAGCACCAGTTTCTTCGCGCCGGCTTCCCGGGCCAGGGCGGAAACCTTTTGGGGGTTCATATGCGGCCAGCCCGGATTCTCCTCACCCGGAAGGAAGGAACACTCGGCCAGGAGCAGGTCCGCTTTGTCAGCCAGCTTCACGGAGTTTTTGCAGTAACCGGTGTCCGTGCAGAAAACGATTATTTTGCCCTCCAGTTCAAATCTGTACCCCAGCACCGGATCGGCGTGCTGCAGCGGCAGGCACGCGCACTCAAACGGTATTTTTCCGAGCTGCGAAGGCAGCTCCAGCACCTCCGCTTTGTATCTTAAATTTTTCAGGGGCACGGTGAACGGTCTGCGCAGCAGCGCGCCCAAAGTCCCGCGCGCGCCCTCTCCCCCGCAGAGCTTCAGGCCTTTTTTAAGATCGAACTTCAGCAGAGTGTGCAGACCGGCGACATGATCCAGATGGAAGTGGCTTAAAAACAGGTAAACCGGTTTTGTCCCGTCCACATATTTATCAAGCTTGCTAAAACCGGACCCGGCGTCCAGGACGATATCGTATTTCCGGGTTTTTATCAGAATGCAAAGGGTATGCGCTATTTTCGTGTCGTACCAGCCATTGGTGCCCAGAAAGATTATATCCATTGATAAACCCGCCCGTCCCCCCGCCGCCCGCGCCGCTACCGGAGCTGCCTGCGCTGGACGGCGATATTAAAAAGCTTCAGGTAAGCCCCGGCGGACCTAGCCCAGGAATAGTCGCCCCGCATGGCGTTGCGGACCATCAGGTTCCAGTTCTCGTGCCAGCCGTAAAGCGAAATGATATGCCCCAATACCGACCTCAGCTGCCCCTCGTCCGCGTGATCTATAGCGAAGCCGTTGGAATCCTTGGGTTCGCCGTTGTAAAAGACCGTATCCTTCAGCCCGCCGGTGCGGGTAACCAGCGGCAGGCAGCCGTAGCGCATGGAGATCATCTGCGGCAGTCCGCAGGGCTCGAAGCGCGAGGGCATGATAAAGATATCGGCGCCGCCGTAAATCCTGTGCGCCAGCGACTCGTTCAGGCCGGACCTGAACGCCACGCGCCGCGGGTTGGCGGCGGCCAGCGCCTCCAGCGCGTCGGACAGGCCCGGGTCCCCGGCGCCCAGCACCACGAACTGCATTTTTTCCAGGAAGTGCGGCGCGGCCTTCAGCAGCACGTCCAGCCCCTTCTGGTAGTCCAGCCTGCTCACCACGCCGGCCAGTATCAGGTCCTTGTTCTCCTCCAGGCCCAGTTCACCCTGCAGCGCCTTCTTGCAGGCCGCCTTGCCGCGCGCGAAGTTCTTAAGCTCGTAGCCGCGCTCCAGGAAAGTGTCGGTGGCCGGGTCCCAGATCTCCTCGTCTATGCCGTTGAGTATGCCGAACAGGTCGGCCGTGCGGGACTTCAGCACCCCTTCCAGCCCGTGGCCCAGCTCGGGCCGGTACTGTATCTCGCTGGCATAAGTGGGGCTGACGGTGGTAATGAGGTCCGCGAACACCAGCGCCGATTTCATGTAGTTCATGCCGCCGTAGAACTCCAGCTTTTCCGGTGTAAAGTCCAGCCACGAAAAACCGGCCTTCACCAGCGTCTCCCGGGGGAACATGCCCTGGTAGGCTATATTGTGTATCGTGAACACCGCGGCGGTCTTGGCAAAGAACGAGTCTATGCGGTAAAGCGTGCGCAGGTAGGCCGGCACCAGGCCGGTCTGCCAGTCGTGGCAGTGTATCACGTCGGGTTTGAAGCCTATGAACTTGGCCCCCTCCAGCACGGCGCGCGAAAAGAACAGGAACCGCTCGTCATTGTCCGCGTAGTCCCCCGTGTTGGAACGGTACATCCCCGGGCGGTCGAAATATTTCTGGCTCTCTATAAAGTAAACGGCGACGCGGCCCCACTGCACGCGGCTCATCGTAGCGGGCTCCAGCCTGCCGCCCACGGGGATAAGGAAGCTGCCGCCTGCCGCCTTGGGCGAGAAGGCGCCGCCGCCCACATTGCGGTAGCGCGGCAGGAACAGCGCCACCTCCGAATCTTCCGAGCGGGAGAACACCTGCGCAAGCGCGCCGGCCACGTCGCCGAGCCCGCCTGTCTTGCAGAAGGGAAAAGCCTCGCTGGCCGCAATAAGTATCTTCATAGGAGCTCCGGCTGTTAAAGTGTAAAACTTTTGCCCGAATTCAGGATCTCCGCGGCGGCTTCCGGAGATATGGTGTTTATATAGAAACCGGTGCCCCATTCGAACCCGGCCACATGGCTGAGCTTGGGCATTATCTCTATATGCCAGTGATAATTCTCCGCGGCCGGTTCCTGCACCGGCATCGTATGTACTATCAGGTTGTAGGACAGGTCCTTGAGCGACGTGGCAAGCTTGCTCAGCACGGTCTTGAGGACCCCGGCCAGCGCCCCGGCCGCGGCCTCCGGCATATCTTCGAAGTGGCTGTTGTGCGCCCTGGGCAGTATCCACATCTCGAACGAGAACCGGCTGGCATACGGGGTTATGGCCAGGAAATCCGCGTTTTGGGCCACGATGCGTTTTTCGAAAGCGCTCTCTTCCCTGACTATATCGCAGAACACGCAGGAGCCATTTTCGAAAAAATACTGTTTCGCCCCGTTCAGCTCCTGCAGCACGCGGATCGGCGACATGGGCAGGCCCACCAGCTGCGAGTGCGGATGCAGCAGGCTCGCCCCGGCGTTACGGCCGTGGTTCTTGAAGATCATCACGTATTTTATGCCGGGATCTTTTTTTATCTCTTTCACTCGCAGGATATAGGTCTTCAGCACGTCCGCTATGGCTTCCCCGGGCTGTTCCTCCAGGCGGAGGCCGTGCTCGGGGGTTTCGATTATCACCTCGTGTATGCCGAGCGCGTCCATGTGCTCGTAAATGCCTTCGCGCCGGTTCTCGGGTGAACCGCCGGAAATCAGCGCAGGGTACTTATTGCGCACCACGCGCAGGCGCCAGGCGCCGCCGGGGCCCGGCAGGGAATAGAGCGTTGGCGGGGTAGACCCCTCGCGGCCGGCACAGAAGGGACAGTTGCTCCCGTCCTTTCCCTGGTCCGGGTGGAAATCGTTAGGGCGCAGGCCGCGCTCCGCGGCCACTATCACCCAGCGTCCGAAAACGGGGTCTTTGCGTATCTCAGGCATAGCTCGGCTTTAGAATACCGCGGTAAAACAACGTAAGGACCGAGCCCGCGGCTCAGTTCTTATCGCCGGGTTCTTCAGAAACGGCGGCGGGAGCTTCGGCCGGGGTCCCGGTCTCCGCAACGGGGCCTTCAGCGGAGGGCGCCTCCGCGGGAACATCAGCCGGCTCAGCGGCCGGGGAGGCTTCCGGGGCTTCCCCGGATGCGGCCTGCACGGGGTCCGGGGGCGGAGCCCCCTCGGCTGCGGACCCGGACAGCGAGTCTTCCTCCACCAGGTCCACCGCCATAGACTGCGCGGCCAGCGCGGGATTCTCGATATTAAAAGTCTCCAGCTTGGGGAGGTCGTCAAGGGAGTTAAGCCCGAACTGGCGCAGGAACTCGCTGGTGGTAGCGTAAAGTATCGGGCGGCCTATGCTCTCGCGGCGGCCCACTACGGTTATCAGCTTGCGCTGCGTAAGCGTTTCCAACGGGCCTATCACCTCAACGCCGCGGATAGCCTCTATCTCGGCCCGCGTGAGCGGCTGCTTGTAGGCTACTATGCAGAGTGTTTCCAGCGCGGCCTGCGTCAGGCGCACCGTCATCTTATTGTGGTAAAGCTTGCGCACCCACAGGCCGTGTTCCGGGCGTGTGGCCAGCTGCCAGCCGCCGGCCACCTGCATCAGCTGCAGCGCCCGGCCTTCTGCGTCATAGGAGCTCTTGAGCTCCGCCAGCGCGGCGTTAAGCCGGCCGGTATTCTTTATCTCGCACAACTGCGACAGGCGGCTTACCGGCAGCGGGGCGTCCGTTATGAACAGCAGGGTTTCAAGCACTTTTTTGAGTTCCGCGTCTTCCATAGTTTTCCTCTGAAATAAAATATTAAGCTCCATCGGCGGGGGCGGAATCGCTGCGGGCCGGCTCAGCGGCGGGCCCTGGGGTCTGGGTGGTATCCGCCGGCTTCAGCGGGGCGGGGTACATCCTGACCTCGCCGTAGGCTTCGTCCTGCGTAATGAGTATCTTGCGCTGCTTCACCAGTTCCAGCAGCGCCATAAAGCAGGTTATGACACCGAGGCGCTCCGTTTCGGAGGCAAAGACCTCGTCGAGCAGCAGCCACTCGCGCCCCTCCAGCAGCTTGGCTATCTTCTCCAGCCGCGACTCTATCGGGAACAGGTCCACCTCAACTTCCCGTGAAGGCTCGGCCCTGTCGAAGGCCTTCTTAACGGCGTCCAGCAGCACATAAAAATTGACGTCGAGGTACTTGTCTTCGTTGGAAAACACCGGGGAACCGCGGTAGAAGGAATCTTTATATTTAGCGAAACGGCCGCCTATATCTTTTGAAGCCTCCTTGTAGCGCTGGTACTCCTCCAGCATGGAGACCAGCGGGCCGCGCGGGTCGGGGCCTTCCTCGCCTTCCGGTTTCTCCGGGGCCGGCAGCAGCAGCTTGGCTTTTATCTGCATCAGCGTGGCCGCCATCACCAGGAATTCCCCAGCCAGGTCCAGGTTGAGACTTTTCATCAGCCCCAGGCAGCTCAGATACTCGGCGGTGATCTGCGAGATAGGGATATCGTAGATATCCAGGTTGTTCTTGCGTATCAGGTGCATCAGAAGGTCCAGCGGGCCTTCGAAATTCTCCAGGTGTATATCTATCGTATCCATAGTCTCCCTAAAGTCCGGCCGCTTTGGAGGCCGCGGCCATTTTTGCCGCGGCCACGGAGGCCGCTTTCCCGGCGCCGGCAGCAAGCACCGCTTCCACGTCCGCCGATGCGGCCAGCGCCGCGCGCTTCTCCCGGAAACCGGACAGCTGCGCGTTCATAAGCTCAAAAAGCAGCTTCTTGCACGCGCCGCAGCCTGTTCTCCCCTCGCGGCAGGCGCTTTCCAGCGGCGCCGGATCCGGGTTGTAAAGATTGTGAAAGGCGCAGACCACGCAGCCCTCCGGGTGCCCCCTGTCATCCAGCTTGATCTTGAGCGGGTCGGTGTACATCTTCTTGATCCTGGCCTCCAGGGTCTTCGGCTCTTCGCCAAGGAGTATAGTGTTGCCGTAGGACTTGGACATCTTCCTGCCGTCCAGCCCGGGCACCACCGGCGAACTGGTGAGCAGCGGTCCCGGCTCTTTGAACACGCCGCAGCCGAACACATGGTTGAAGCGGCGGGCGATATCGCGCGACAGCTCGAGGTGGGGCAGCTGGTCCCTGCCTATCGGCACGTGTTCCGCCCCGTAAAGCAATATATCGGCGGCCTGCAGGACGGGATAGCCGAGAAACCCCAGCACGGCCATATCCGAATGCAGGGCGAGTTCGTCGGCATCGTGGCCGTGCGCCTCGGCCAGCTGCTTCACAACGCCCTCGGCCTTTTTCATCTTGTCTTCCTGCCCCTTGTACTTCTGTTTATACAGCTCCTGCAGCTGTTCCTTAAAAGTAGGGTTGCGCAGCAGCCAGCTTATGGGCGTGACCATCCCGAGCAGCAGGGAAAGTTCCGCATGCGCCTTCACGTCGGATTGCCGGAACAGCACGCACTTGGCGGGGTCCAGGCCCAGCGCCAGCCAGTCCAGCACCATCTCGCGGGTATTGGCGGCTATGCTCTCGCTCTTATCCGTACCGGTAGTGAGGGCGTGCCAGTCGGCCACGAAGAAATAACAGTCGTATTTATCCTGCAGGGACACCCAGTTCTTCAATGTGCCCCAGTAATTGCCTAGGTGCAGCCGCCCGGTGGGCCTGTTTCCCGAAACCACCACGGCCTTTTTTTCATTTTCCATAAAAGCCTAAGACACGCCCATGATCGGCGCCATCAGCAGCATGGCCAGGGAAAGGATCGGCCGCATGATGGACTGCAGCAGGCCGGTAAACACCAGGCCGAGTATTATGTACGTACCATAGGGCAGGTGCTTCTCGTAAATTTCCAGCGCGCGGCCCTCAAGGAACCCCAGCGCCAGATGGCTGCCGTCGAGCGGGAACACGGGGATCATATTAAAGACAGCCAACAGCAGGTTTATCACCACGGCAAAGCTGAACATCCTGAGCAGCGCGCGGCCCAGTTCCCCGTTCGCGAAAACCAGCAATGTCAGCTTGAAGGCTATGGCCGCCAGGAGCGCCAGCAGGATATTGGACAGCGGCCCGCTGACGGCCACCATAGCCATATCCCGCCGCGGATTTGGCATGCGGTACGGGTTCACCGGCACCGGCTTGGCCCAGCCTATAGCCGGGAAACCGAAGTAGATGCAGGCGGCCGGCAGCAGTACGGTGCCGACAGGATCTATATGCGGCAGCGGGTTGAAGGTGAGCCGGCCGGAAAGATAGGCCGTATCGTCCCCGCGCCTGTAGGCGGCGAAGCCGTGCGCGAACTCGTGAAAGATCACGGAAAAGAACAATACCGGTATCTGCAGGATCCACTCCATGGATATAGTAATTATATTAATATATCAGCCCGCAAAGGAAGTGCAGCCCGGGCAAAATTTTTTTGTATAATTGCATGAGGAAGCGGCAGGGGCGAACCATATCAACAAAGGGACCGGAAGGACTTGGGCGCCGTTGCGCGCTAACTTGAAAGGAAGAATATTTTCCGCTTATGACCGACTCGCCGGATTCAAAACTGCTCTGGCTCAATTTCCTCAAGGCCTTCACGCGGGCGCTGGTGCAGATAAACCTGTACAAGCCGGACCACCCGCAGGTGACGCAGGCCCTTGAGGAGGGCCGGGTCACGCTGGAGCGGCTGGCCGAGCTGGAGAACGGGGATTTCTCGCTGACCATGGATAATGACAAACTGCTGGCCAACGGGGTGCCGCTGCTTGCGGTAGACAAACTGCCGAACGCCCTGAAGAACCTTTTTGTCAGGTTCCATATACAGACTATAACTTTCCTTAACGGGGCGGCAGCCGAAGACCTGCTGGCGCTCTGCCAGATGCAGGCGTATAAAGGCGCCGGCAAAGACTTCCTGAGAGAACGGGGAGTGAAAAAAATAACGCTGGACGAGGCCGTATACGCAAAAGTGGACCCGGCCGCGACGCTGCCGCCCGCCGCCCGGAAAGGGACGGCGCAGCAGCAGCCGGCGGCGCCCTCCGCGCCGGCGGCGGGGAAGCTATCGGACGGCCTGCCGGAGCAGGCGCTTGAAACCGCCTTGTCCACGGTCGTGAACCGCGCCACCGATGACCCGAAGGAACAACAGACCATAATGCAGATACTGGCGCGCAAGTTCAAGGAACAGCTGGAAGCCGAAGTGAACCGCGCCCTGGAGGGCGTGCGCCGCGAAAAGAAAAAGATAGAGAACGACATGGTCCGCACCGAATCGGTAATGACCAGCATGGCCGACGGCGTGGTGGTAGTGGACAAGAACGGCAGCATCCTGATGATGAACCCGCAGGCGGAGACCATCTCCGGCAGGCCGCTTTCGGAGCTTTCAGGCAAAAAGATCTTCGACCTGCCGCAGATAGAGAACCAGGTGGTTTCCCTGGCCAGGGAAATAAGGTCGGAGAACAAAGAGAACATTTCAAAGGAAGTCGAAAAGCTAGGCTCCACGGACCTGGCCGAAACGGTCAAGAAAGCCACCGCAGTGATACAGAACGAGGAAGGCAAGATAGTGGGCTCGGTCTCGATACCGACGGACGCGGCCAAGCTCAAGCAGATAGAACAGCTGCAGCAGGACTTCATCTCCAACATGACGCATGAACTGCGTTCGCCGCTGACCTCCATTAAGGCGGCCCTGGAAATAATGAGCCGCGAAGCCCCCAGGCCGGGAGAGTCCTCGCGCACCGTGCTCAACACCGCCATCCGCAACACCGAGCGGCTCAACTCCATAATAACGGATATCCTGGATTTCTCGAAACTGCAATCCGGAAAACTGATCTTCCACCCGGCCGGCACCCCGGCCGAAGAGATAGCGCGCGAAGCTGCCGATGCGATGAAAGCCTGGGCGATGACAAAAAGCCTGGATCTTTCCGTCTCCGGCGAACCCGGAGTCCCCACCGTATACGCCGACAGGCGGCGCACCGTGCAGGTTCTTATCAACCTGATCTCCAACGCCATCAAGTTCACGCCGCAGGGCGGCTCCATAGAGGTCTCGGTGTCAGCCGGGAAAGAGGCCATGGCGAATTATGTCTCTTTCTCCGTAAAGGACACCGGCTGCGGAATAAGCAAAGAGGAACAGGTAAAGATCTTCGAGAAATTCGTACAGGTGGCCTCCGGAGAAAAGGTGGGCGGCACCGGCCTGGGCCTGGCCATTACCAAAGCTATGGTGATAATGCAGAGCGGCAGGATCACCGTGGACAGCGAGCCGGGGAAAGGCTGCATCTTCCGCGTCCTGATGCCGGTCTACAGGAACCAGGGCGAACCGTCCGTTTCCGAAGCGGCGCCCGAAGTCAAGGAACCGCCCAGGCCCTGGTGGAAAAAGCTCCTCGGCCTTTCCTGACACCCGCAACCGGCCTTCGCCCGTCCGCCCGGGGCGGGCGGACTTTGTTTTACCCCGCGCAAGAAAAAAGCTAACCTTTATACATCGCACCATGAACGAGATCGCCAGACGCCGCACCTTCGCTATTATCTCCCACCCCGACGCGGGCAAGACCACCCTCACGGAAAAGATGCTGCTTTACGGGGGAGCCCTGCACCTTGCCGGCACCGTCACCGCGCGCAAGAACCAGCGCGCCACCGCCTCGGACTGGATGGAGCTGGAAAAAAAACGCGGCATCTCCATAAGCTCCACCGTGCTGCAGTTCGACTATAACGGCTACCGCATAAACCTGCTGGACACCCCGGGCCACAAGGACTTCTCCGAAGACACCTACCGCGTGCTCACCGCCGTGGACGCGGCCATCATGGTGATAGACGCCGGCAAAGGCATCGAGACCCAGACGCTCAAGCTCTTCGAGGTCTGCCGCCGCAGGCACATCCCCATCTTCACCTTCATGAACAAGCTGGACCGCCCGGCCCGCGAACCCCTGGAACTGATCGACGAGCTGGAAAAAACGCTCGGCCTTAAGCCCTTCCCGGTCAACTGGCCGCTGGGCAGCGGCTCGGATTTCCGCGGGGTCTACGACCGGCTCACGCGCCAGGCGCATCTGTTCGAGCGCACGCCCGGGGGCGCTTTCAGGGCGCCTGTGGAAATGACGGACCTGACCGACAAGCGCCTCCGCGAAAAGATGAGCTCCGTGAGCTACGCGAATTTCATAGAGGAAGCGGGCATGCTTGACCTTGCCGGGACGGAATATTCGCAGGAGGCGGTGCTGGCAGGGGAGACCACACCGGTATTCTTCGGCAGCGCGGTGAACAATTTCGGCATCCAGCTCATGCTGGACGGCTTCGTGGAGCGCTCCGCGCCGCCGGCCGCGCACGATTCGTCCATAGGCGCCGTCAGCCCGGAACTGCCGGCCTTCTCCGGTTTCATCTTCAAGATACAGGGCAATATGAACCCGCGCCACCGCGACAAGGTAGCTTTCGTGCGCGTCTGCTCCGGCAAGTTCACGCGCGATATGACCGTGCACCATTGCGGCACCGGCAGGAAGATACGCCTTTCCAACTCCAACAAACTTTTCGGGCAGGACCGCGAAACGGTGAATGAAGCCTGGCCCGGTGATATCGTGGGACTGGTGGGCCA
>PEXO01000309.1:12442-14030 GCA_002779045.1 Elusimicrobia bacterium CG08_land_8_20_14_0_20_59_10
AATTTTCGACGAGATCCCGCGCTTCCCGCCGGAATGTTTCACCTACCTCTACAACCCGGTCCCGTCCAAATCCAAGCCTTTCAAGACCGGGCTGGAGCAGCTTATCCTGGAAGGGGTGGTGCAGCAGTTCACGCTGAAGGACACGCCCGGCCCCGCGCCGCTGCTGGCGGCCGTAGGGCCGCTGCAGTTCGAGGTGACGCAGTACAGGCTGGAAGCCGAATACGGGGTGAAATCCCGGCCGGAGCCGTCGCCCTGGCAGTTCGTGCGCTGGCTGGACGCCGAAGGCTCCGCCGCGCTTTCGGGCGGGGCGGTGCACCTGGGCGAGAACATAAGGCTCGGCTCGGACACCGCCGGCAACCCGGTAGTTTTTTTCCCAAGCTCGTGGGCCCTGAAATACTTCCACGACACCAACAGCAAGATAAACCTTTACGACCTGGCGCCCTCCCCTAAACAGGGGCCTCGGCAGGATAAATAAAAAGGCCGGGACAGCTCCCGGCCTTTCCCGCGTCCCCGCCCTAACCCTTCTTCACGGGTTCGTACTTTTTAAGCGGGTCCACCGGCTGCGCGTACGGCCCGTTCCAGACCCGGCTGAAAATATCCTCCAGCGCCCCGGCCGCGGCCGCGCCGGTTATAATCACCGCGGCGCCCCGGGTGTTGAGGAAGTATCCCGGCCCCCAGTTGGAAGTGCTCACAAATGAAAACTCACCGTCCACCGTCAGATATTTGCAATGCTCCACGCGGGCGAAAGGGATGAACCCGGCGGTGTGCTGCGGGATCACGGATATTTTAACGCCAATATTGTCGGTCTTGGCCAGCGCCTTGATGTCCCTGTCGCCCTTGCCTCCCATACCCCAGTCTGCGAACACAAGCTCCACCTTCACACCGCGCGCGGCCGCCAGCCTGAAAGCCGAATCCAGCTCCGCCCAGCGTTTGGAGCCGTACTCGGACAGGGAATAAGTCATCACCTGTCCGCGGACCGTCTTCTCCGCCGCCCGTATAATGGCAAGCAGCTGGTCTATCTCGGCGTCGAAGCCCTTGGGAATGTAGCCGGCCGGGCTGAAGGCCAGGCTGTAGGTAACGGTTGAACCGTTAAGCAGGGCCGTCTCCGGGGACGCGGAAGTTACCGCGCCTTTCGCTTTCTTAGAGAACAGCTTCTTCGGCTCCGCGCCGCCGGCCAGTTTCCAGTCGTCTTCGAACAGCCGCCTGAAATCGGCGGCGGCGCGCGCGCTCTTTATGCGCAGGCCCACCTCGTGTATCTGTACCAGCGAACGCCAGTCAAAGTTCTGGCTGCCCACAAAAACCTCTTTGCCGTCCGCCACGAAAAACTTTGAATGCTGCACCCCGCCGACGGCCTTCTTGAAATTTATAACCCGCGATTTAACCCCGGCTTTTTCCAGCGCGGGCAGGGCTTTGGAACTTTCCTTCATCATCACCGAATCCAGCAGGAAGCGGACCTTCACGCCGCGCCCGGCCGCCGCCGCCACCGCTTTTAGCACCGGCTCCAGGGCTTCTCCTTCCCGGTCGGCTATATAGAACTGCTCGAACTCCAGCGTCTTGGCGGCGGAGTTTATCATTTCCAGCCATACGG
>PEXO01000196.1 GCA_002779045.1 Elusimicrobia bacterium CG08_land_8_20_14_0_20_59_10
GCAAAAGGATGCTCGGACTTATCCTCGGCCGCCGCCAATAGCCCGAGGAACTCCTTTTCCCCGGACATGAAAGGCTTTACGGCCGCCAGCCGCAGCCGGCCGTTAGTGATGGTGCCGGTCTTATCGAAGATAATAACGTCCACGCGGCGTACGCGCTCGAGGATATCCACGTTGCGCATAAGTATTCCCTCGGAGGCCGCGCGTCCGAAGCCCACCGCGACGGCTATCGGGACAGCCAGCCCCATAGCGCAGGGGCAGGCCACGGCGAGCACCGCGGCGAAGACGTTCACCGCCTGGTACGGGCTGGAATAATAGAACCACAGGGCCGCGGAAAAGCAGGCGGCAAAGAAAACCAGCGGGACGAACCAGGCGGAGATCCTGTCTACGAGACGCTGCACCGAACTCTTCGCGGCCTGGCTCTCCTGCACCGCCCGGCAGATCCTCATCAGCGCGGTTTCCTCGCCCACCCCTTCGGCCCGGAATTCCAGCCAGCCGGTCTTGTTCACGGTCCCGGCATAAAGGCTTGAGCCTTCCGCTTTCTCCCGCGGCACGGCCTCTCCGGTCAGCAGGCTTTCATCCACCAGGGAAGCGCCGTTGGTCACCCTCCCGTCGGCGGGGACCTGCTCCCCGGGGCGCAGGAGTATCTTGTCCCCGGGAATTATTTCGGTCACCGGCACGGTCTCCTCTCCGGTCGGACAGAGGCGGCGGGCGAATTTAGGAGCTATCCGGAAAAGTTTGGACACCGCCTCCCCGGCCTTCCCCCTGGAACGCGTCTCCAGCCAGCGTCCCAGGTTGATGAACGTGATGAGCATGCCCACTTCATGCCAGCGCGGACGGTAGCCCCCTCCCCCACCTACCGGAGGATACAGGGTCAAGAAGACGCCGTAGAAGAACATGACGCTGGTGCTGAGGGAGACCAGCGTGTCCATATCCGCGGCACGGGTCTTCAGCGCGCGGGCAAAACCGGCGTGGAAATGCCTGCCGGCGAACCACCAGGCCAGTCCCGCCGCGGCCATCATCGTATAAGCGGAGAAACCCGCGGCGTGATCCAGCAGCATGAAGCCGGTAAGGAGCAGTCCCAGCAGGAACCTGTAGAAAAAAACGTTCTTCTCCCGCTCCAGGGCGTCCAGGGCGGCGCTGCCCGCGGCCCCGGCCGACCGGGAAAAAGAAAGGGCTTTGTAACCGAGCGACTCGACTTTTGCGGTAACGGCGGCGGCGTCTATCAGCGAGGGGTCGTAAAGGAGAAAAGCAGTCCTGGTGGAAAGGTTGACCGATACCCCCGCCATCCCTTTCATTTCCCGCAGGCCTTTCTCCACGCGGGCCGTGCAGGCGGAACAATGCAACCCGTCAAGGGGCACTATCGCTTTTTTAAGTTTATCCGGATCCGGGTTTTCCATATAACAGCCGCCTATCTTTTAACGTCGATAAGCCAGGCTTTTTCCACGTCGTCCAGCTTTTTCCAGGAACCGGAATAGGCGCCGGCTATGGCCTGGTCCGGGGAGGCCCCGTCCCGCAGCTTCGCGAGGAAAAGAGAAAAATTAAAAGAACCGCCGTCGCGGATCATGAAGCCCGCCACGGAGCCGACCTGGGCGTACCAGCGGTCCACGTTCTTCAGGCTCTCCCCCAGCGGGGCCAGGTTCACCATCTGGGAAAAAGGGATGGGGTTGGGGGCGACGGCCTCGTTAACCCGGCGCGAGTAAAAAGCCTCCGTCTGCGCACTGGACCGTCTCTCCTCGTACACGGCGACACCCTCGTTCAGCCAGCGGTGCTGCCCCGCCTGGGCCAACCCCATGAATTCATTGAAGATCAGGTGCGTCATTTCATGCGCCATCGTCGAGCGCAGGCCGGGGCCCTCATAAAGCAGCAGCACATTGCCGTAAGCCGCCCCCCCCGACCACTCCGGCTGGCCGGTTTTGGAGCGATACTCCGCCGAATCGCGGTAGATGACCACGTTGTATGGCCGTGCCGGCACGAAGGAATATATCCCCAGGTCCTGCATGATACGGCGGTAATTCTCCTCGCAGAGCGCGGCATGATAGGAAACGGCGGAAGGAGTATAAGCCTTGACCAGAAAATGCGCCGTCTCCTCGGTCTTGTAGCCCGGGTCCAGCTCTTTGAACGGGGATTCCAGTGCCCGGCCCTGTGTGGAGTTCTGCAAGGCTCCTTCGGGCAGCGGCACACATCCCGCCAGGCACAGGAAGACGGCCGCAGCAAGAAAGGGAAAGGAACCGGCACGCATAGCGCCCGGTCCCCGCCCCGCTTGCGCGGGGGATTCCGCATGATTTTGTTCCCTTATTTTTCCGGTGAAGGTCATGTTGAGCCGCAGACTCCGGGTCAGTAAATTTCCAGCATTTGCCGGGATACGCGCAGGCCCGAGACCTTCAGGTTGTAGGGATTATCGGAGAAATCCATGCGGAAAGAAAAAAACTGCAGCAGGAAACCCGGGACGTCCACCGGCCCCATCGAAAAGACCGCGGGTTTTACGTCTATAACACCCGGGCTCGACATGGAGAGGGAGAAGCCGGCGTTCAGTGCCATACCGCGCACCACGGCCGAGACTTCCAGTGTATCCTCGATGGACACCTTAAGGCCGGTCAGCAGCGGGAGTTGCTCCCCAAGGTATTTCTCCACGGTATAGGCTGATATCCTGGCCGAAAGAACGCGCATGTGCTTAGCCCCGGCAAGCACCGGCTCACGCGGGGTTCCCGCAAGCCGCAGGCCTTCCAGCTCCACCGTAAAGCCGTAAATATCCCCCCCCTTCAGAAGCGCCGTCGGAGAAAAAAGCTCACCCCTGGCATATAAGCCGGAAGCGGCGTCATAGCCTCCTGTCTTTAGAGTGGCATTCTCCATGCTTAGAGGCCCCAGGACAAGGTTACGCAGTTCGTGCGGGCCTTCTTCGAACACTTTGCAGCGCGGGGGACGCTTAACGTAGATCTCGGCCTTTGAACCGTCGCCCAGCTCTATCACCGTCTTCTTCCCGAAGAGCTCCGCGAACCATGGTTGAGCGCGCAGTTGCAGGAAGGCGAACGCGCTTCTTGACGACGCCGCGCCTGAAGACTGTGCTTTGTAGATCAGGACCCCGGGACAGGCGGGGCAGGCCGGGTCGTTGGCGAACTTCGCCTGCCAGCCCTCTTTCACGGAGGCGAAGCGCAGGCTGTTGACGTTAAGATTGGAATCCGCCCCGTATAAGCCGACCAGGCCGCCGCCTGGCGGGAGGCCGGACCTGACACCGTTGAGGATGTCGTCCGCCCGGCAGGCCGTGGCGGGAGGACGAGGCAGGCCCGTCAGCCGGTATCCCTTTAAAGAAAGCTCCGGCGCCAGCCCGGACTGGTTGGCTAAGCCCAGCAGCAGCACAAAAGCTACCAGGTATTTCCTGACGGCATGCGGCGTCATGACCGGCAGCGCTATGGCAAAAGGCAGCAGCGCCGGGTACATCAGTTCCGGGCGATCGCCGCGGACCAGGAAGGTGAGCGCCAGATAAGAAACCCAGAACCAGGCAGCCACAACGCCCTTTTTCGAATAGGGCATGAACACGGAATAATACATCCACGCAAGCGCAAGCGCGCCCAGGACGAAAAGAGGCAGTCCGGCGGCATTAACGCCCATTTTCAGACAGGCCAGTATCCCCTGGTACTCGCCGTGCAGCGGCACGAACCCGGCCGCCACCGCGACGGCGGCGAACAGGTACCACGGCAGGTTCAGCACTATCCCGGGCAGGGCCCCCTTGACGACCTCCACGCGGCTGATAGGGTTGGAGAGCGCCTCAAGGATGAACGGCGTCAGCGGCAGCACGTATACCCAGAAGAACCTGTGCGAGAA
>PEXO01000156.1 GCA_002779045.1 Elusimicrobia bacterium CG08_land_8_20_14_0_20_59_10
TGGAAACGATATTCGGCGGGTAATACAGCAGTTTCTGCCCGGCCGTATTCTCGGCCTTCATGTAGATGCGGTACTTGCCTCCGTCGGACCAGGTGGGGCTGGAAATTCCGCCGCCGTAGCCCGAAAAGGTTATAGGCAGGATGGACTGGCCGGCGGGCGCGGCGAAGATCATGGCGGGGTCGGCCGCCGTGGACAGCCATACCCCGGCCGGGAAGGCCGAGGGGTTATCCGTTACGGCCACATCGCTCCACGAAGAACCCGTCCAGTTGTAATTCCCCTCTTTGAGGAACGCCGCCCAGACCTGCTTGATACGTCCGCCAACAGGGTCCAGGGTAAATGCTACCGAACTAATCGTCACTTCGCGTTTGGCGCTGCCGGCCTCGGGATAGAAGGAGCCCGAGACCAGCGTGGGCGAACTGGACTGGTAGGAGAAAGTCAGCTTCGGGGTTTCCGAAGACTCCTTATTAGCGTAAGCAGCGTCCGGATTGCTCACCCGGTCTTTGGCCCAGGTGTAAACATAAAAGGTGTCAGTGGTCCCGGGCAGCAGGTCATAGAAGGTGGAAGGAAGCGCCAGACTCCAGTTCTTTATGCCCGTGCCCGGAGACGAGACGATCGTGCTTACGCTCACCCCGCCGGTCCATGTACTGACTTGCGAGTCCCAGAAAGAGCCGTCGCTCTTACGCGCCACTGCCAAATAAATATTACCATCCAGCCCCGACGCCGTGCAGGTGGAAGCGTAGCTCCGGTCCTGGGCCGTGCCCGCCAGGCCCGTCAGCCGCGTAGTCATGGCCCCGCCGGAGGTGGTCACGCGCGTCTCGGGCGCGGATGTATCATAAATGAACGAAATCGTCTTCTCGCTTGAAATATTGCCGGCCTCATCCACCGCCCGCGCCGTAAAAACATAGGTCTCGCTTTCGAACCAGGCGATATTAGAGGATTTCCAGATCGCCCAGGTCGCCCCTGAACCAGAACAGCCCACTGCTGAATCGCAGGCCGTATTCCAGATATCGCCTACATCGGTCGTCCAGACCCCTGAATCCACATAATGCTGCCAATGGCCGGTGGGATCGTCCTTGTTAAAGTGCAGAGAGTACTCAACCCGATCCACCCCGAAGCCAAGGTCGGCGGCCTCGCCGCCAAGCGTTTCAAGGATAGAAGACTGCCCGATATTGTTGGGAACCGTCACGGCCGGAGCTGTGATCGAGAGGGTCGGCGCCGTCTTGTCCACGCTGAAGTAGCGCACATACTTTGGATTGGAGGCGTTACCCGTCTG
>PEXO01000146.1 GCA_002779045.1 Elusimicrobia bacterium CG08_land_8_20_14_0_20_59_10
GTTTTTGCCATTAAAAATAAAGCGCAGCACTTATTAAGATATTAAGAACCGTCCCCTGCTATTTCCGCGGACGCTTCCGCGGCGAGCAGGCCTTCGGAGCAGACGCCGTAGCTCAGCCTGGTGGTGTCCCTGTTCGAGCAGGAGAAAACGTAGCCGTCGTGCGGTTCGCGGTGTTCCTGCGGGCGGCTGCCCGGCTCGGCCAGTTGGCCGCATTTCGCGCCGTATGCATCCGCCAGTTTCTGAAGCTCCGGGGGGATCTGCCCTCTTTCGTGTTGCTCGTCAAAAGCGCTCGGGTAAAGCGCGTAGATGAAGACCAGCCCGGAAAAATTGGCGTGCGTCCCCTCCACCGACTCCAGCATTTCGGCAAGCCTGAAGGACAATACCCGGCGGTACACCGCGCCATTGAGGACATAGAGGTCGTCGGTGCCGGAGCCGGTCTCGTATTTTCTTACGGCTCCGCCTTCAAGAGGTCCGGAGAGTATAGGCACGGTCCAGCTGGGCTTCATGCCTTTGCCGTAGCGGGAGGTCATCCCTTCCAGGCTTCTGCCAAGCGGCTGCATTGCCGGTGCGGCGGGGAGGGGCTGCGCAGCAGGCGTATTTGCAGCGGCGCCGCCTGCGGCCGGGCGGGCTGCAACGCGGCAGGACTTCGGCATCAGGATAATTAAAGCCAGGCAAAGGCCTGCGGCCGCCAGCACCAGCGTTAAGAAAGGTGAAGGCTGTCCGGCGCCCTTTGGCGCGGTTCCGGGAGCTGGAGAGATTTGTTGCCGCATACGGTTACCGGCCCTGATGCTTCACATGAAGTGGATGCTGTTTACTATCTTCCCAAATTGCGGACATTACCTCAGGGAGTAATAATCAGGAAGCCCGGAAGCAGCGTTCCCTGTCTTTCTTAAATATTCTACAAAACAAGACCGCCAGGCTTTCCCGGCGACTTCGCTTTCGAGTGCTAAATTTCAAGACCTGACCCCCCTTCACCCGCAAACAAAACCGCCGGGCTTATCACCCGGCGGCTTTGCATTAAGGGTCGGGCGGAAAAGATCCGCTCCGTAGACGGTCCTCTACTGCACGCTCAGTTTCCCTTTCTTAACATAACCCTCGGTCCAATTCCCGCTGCCCAATTCGGACCTGCGGACCTTGTAATAATCTCCCTTCTCGCCGGTTATCATGACTTTTTCGCCGCGTTTAAGATCAGTCACATTACCGGGGAAGAACCAGGTGGCTTTTTTCGTTACCGAGGCGCCATTCTTGCCCACTACGCCGACCTTATTGGGGTTCGTTCTTGTATACATCTGGCGGAAATCGCCGACAAGCTGGCCTTTTTCCGAGAACGTCACATAAAGAGCGTCCGAGTCCGGCGCAACAACATCATAGAGCTTGCCGATATTAAGGTTCAGCCCGGCTTTTGCCCGGCCTCCCACCCCTTCGGCGCGCAGATCGGGCACAAGCACTATCTCCCCGCGCTCGCTCTTGACCACTATGGCGACGGTATCCGAAGTCTGGAAACCGAAGTTCCTTACTTCGGCCCTCAGCATGATATTCTCGCCCGCCTCGAACTTGCCGTCATTGTTTTCATCGTAGAACGCGATGTTGAAGACCTTCAGTACCGCGTTCTCGCTGTAATACCTGTCCGCCGCCGCGATACCGGACTGTTTGCCGGCGTCAAAGGCGCCGGGATACACCTCGGCCGCCATCTGCTCGTAGCCCGCTTTATACCCGCGTTTCGACTGTTCGGCGCAGCCGGCCGCGAAACCTTCCTGTTGGCCGACAGCCTGGCCATTGCTCCGGCCCTGAGCTCTTTGCCCGGCATATTCCCTATAACTGTATTCCTCATAATAAGCGTTGTAGGCCGAGTTATAGGCCGCCGAATAAGCTTCCTGGTATCCCTGCTCTCTTCCTTCGGCATAGGCGTTACGGTAGCTGATCGAGTACTGTGCGTCGTAGGCCCGCCTGTACGCTCTTTGGTATCTTTCGTTATAGCCGTCCCGTTTGGCGGCGTCATACGCCCGCTTGTAGCTCCTATCATAGCCCTCTTTATAGCCTTTCTCATAGGCGCGCTTCTCTTCCGGAGTCGTATACCCCTTGCGGGCCAGCTCTATAGGAAGGTCCATTGCGCCCAGCGTCAGGCTTTTCGCGAAGACGCCCCTCATGCCTTTCATGTCGGGGAAAGAGCTTTGAAGTTCGGCTTCACGCTGGCTGAAGCCGGCCTGATAGCCGGCCTTCCGCCCGTTCTCAGCCTCTATGACCGCCGCATCAGCCTGGCCTTTCGCGTATCCGGAACTGTAGGAAGCGGCGTCCTGCAGCCCTGATTCTTTCGCCTCGGCATAGGCGATATTGTAACCGCTCGTATATCCCTCGTCATAACAGCGACGCTCGCCGGCCTGGGTCCCGTTATTAATTCCGGTGCTCTGACCCTCCCGGCTTCCATTCAGTGTGCCCGCGGACTGATCAACGCCCCAACCATCCCTCCTGCCCGCGGCCCGGCCCGCGTTATCACCTTCATTAGTGCCTTTCCTGCGCCCGTCCCTTTCTCCGTAGTTGATACCGTCCGAGTAGCCTACCCGCTTTCCTTCCTTGGCGCCTTCGTCGGCGCCATCTCTCAGGCCGGCGTTATACGCATGGCTGGTATCTACCGGCTGTGGCGGCTGTGGCGGCTTGGGCGGCTTGGGCTGCGGCGGCTTGGGCGGCTGCGGCGGATGCCCAGGCTGCTCAGGATGACCGGGCTGATGCCCAGGCTGACCAGGCTGACCAGGCTGACCAGGCTTCACCCCATGGGTCGGTGGTTTATCTTGAGAATCTCTCTGTTCTTGTATGAGTTGCTTAACACTGTCGCTAACAGCCGACAGTTGCATAACCCCGTTGCTTGAGGCGGAGATCACGCTTGAGGCTATCAGAAGAGATGAAAACAATGTCGCCGCGCAGAATGTTTTTTTCATTAACGTGCCCCTGTATTCCGGATTTCCGAAGCTATTGAACCGATAAGATATTGTAACCGAATCCTCCTATGGGATATAGAGCAGAAAGGCCCGGTGTTGCGGGGAAAAATGGCGCGCCGGATATAGGCCCTTTGGCCCCAGGTATCCCCCTTTTGCCACCCCTCATTTAAACAAAACAGCCAAAAGCGATGTGTGTGCCGCTGGCTCGTTAATTTTATCTATCCCCCCCGTGAGTATTGGCCGGCGGCTGCGCCTGGGGGGAGTCGGTGGCTTATTTTTTTAAAGGTTTTGTATCGTTGCCCCCCGCCCTACCCTCGGCCCGGGTGAGCGGGGCTCCGGACTATTGTCTTTAACCTTCCTGGTGAACAGTTTAATCACACTGGGCAGCTTGAATATTCTAAGTATCACAAAAACACAGACGACTGTAACCCACATTCTTGCCTGACCAGATAAACCCGGCAGCAAGCTTATTCCAAATGCTACAGCCATCCCCACAATAACACCGAGCAGTTGATTGCGAGTTTTGTTTTTCATTTGCGCTCCACTCTGATTTAAAATGCGCCTCTTCTAAATTATTTATTCCGCTTGTGAGTAAAGTGGCCATGTTGTTTTAGGGATGTAGAACGGGGCCGAATAAAGCGATTCCAGGGTTATAGGTAAGATGAGCGATTACCGGGATAAGGAGGCTGTTAGACCTTTTATATAACCAGGCGAACATTAAACCCATTGCAAACGTTATGGGCATATTGACCGGATTGAGATGC
>PEXO01000436.1 GCA_002779045.1 Elusimicrobia bacterium CG08_land_8_20_14_0_20_59_10
ACGCAGCCGGGAGCCTGGAACACCTCCCTGCCCACCAGGTTGACGCAGAACGGGAAGAGATGGTCCTTCTCCCGGGAAACCTTTTCCACGACAAAGATATTATACATGCCGGGGCCGGCCGCTTGCTGGAAGAAATCCACCTCCAGCGAAGAAGTATCCCCCTTGCGGCGGGACGACTGGAAGGCCGTCACATATTCCGCCCAGTACTGCCGCATAGTTTTACCTTTATCAGCCCCGCTCCGCAGCGTATACGACATGAAGATATCCATGGCTTCCCCGCCCAGGTCAGGGGCTTCCACGGCGGCGGTCGGCGGCGCCTGTGCCTCTTTCTTCTCTCCCACAAGGATAAGAAGCAGGATAAGCCCGGCGCCCGCCGCCAAGGGCCGCAGGTAGTCTTTCATGAAGGAACCCAGGAAAGTCCCCAGCGCGGAAGGCTTCAGCTCTTTCTTGTTTTCCACGCCAGGAGGCGGAGGAGGCGCCGCCTGCATACCGGGTTCAAGTTCTTTTGCCGCCAAAGTGGTCGCAAGGTCCGCGCCGCAAACCCCGCAGCACCTGGCCGCCGGACCGTTCTTTTCCCCGCAGGCGGGGCATTTTTTTGATTCAACGCATTCTTGAAAGTCCATAGTACGGATATTCTACAAAAAGACCGGCCGGAAATCTCTCTCCCCCGCTTAACGGGAACGCGTTCTTCCGGCCTGCAAAAGAAAACCGCCGGGAGCACCCGGCGGCCGGACCGCATATTATACCCCGCATCCTGTTTAACTCCGGGCCCTGGCAGTTCTCTAAATTCGGGGTCCGGCCCGCTTCCCCTTTCTTCAGCGGATCATTACCGCTGTTCTTTTTATCTCCTTACGGTAATCGCTCCCGGTATCGGCCCAGTCCACTAAGGCCACCGGGAAAGGCAGACCCGAGGTCGTAAAGGCCGCGGTTATTTCCTTCATGCGCTCGGCGCCCAGCGGCTTGTCCGCCATTATCGCCAGGTCCAGGTAGGAGCGGGACTTGGCATTAGCGGCGGTCCTGGAACCATAGACCATCACCCCGCAGCCCGGGACAAAGCCGGAGAGGATGCTTTTGATCTTCCGCATATGAACGGGCTTCAGTGAAATTCCGGAGTTCTTGGTCGCCATACTTCTTTATACCATATTCAGCGCGGGCACAAAGGGATATAACAGCGTGTTCCGGACATTTCATATAATATCCACCGTGATAACGACGTGACCGGACCAGAGGGCGGAACGAACGCTTACAGGGGATATTATGGCAAAACTGACAAAGATGGACGACATAGTCTCGCTGTGCAAAAGGCGCGGCTTCATTTTTCAATCGAGCGAGATCTACGGCGGCCTGGCAAGCTGCTACGACTACGGCCCGCTCGGCGTGGAGCTGAAGAACAATATTAAAAAGGCCTGGTGGAAAAGCGTGGTCCAGATGCGCGACGACGTGGTGGGCCTGGACTGCAGCATCCTCATGCACCCGCTGGTCTGGAAGGCCTCGGGCCATGCCGACCATTTTTCCGACCTGGTCGCGGAATGCAGAAAATGCAATACGAGGACACGGGTGGACCAGCTTAAGGACGCCCCGGGGGGGGCCGCGGCGGGACCCGCCGGCGCGGGGGACCTGGGCGGGAAGGTCTGCCCTTCCTGCGGCACAGCGGGGAATTTCACCCAGCCGATGCCCTTCAAACTGATGTTCGAGACCAGCATGGGCGCCAACCGCGAGGACGCCATGACGCTTTACCTGCGGCCGGAAACGGCCCAGGGGATCTTCGCCAACTTCAGGAACGTCCTGGACACCACGCGGGTAAAGATACCTTTCGGCATCGCGCAGATAGGCAAGAGCTTCCGCAACGAGGTGACCACCAAGGCCTTCATCTTCAGAACGCGCGAATTCGAACAGGCGGAGCTGGAATTCTTCTGCGAGCCCGGGACCGACGAGAACTGGTTCGGGCACTGGAAAGAGCAGCGCTTCAACTGGTACCTGGACCTGGGCATAAAAAAAGAGAACCTGCGCTTCAGGGAGCATGAAAAGGACGAACTGGCGCATTATGCTAAAGGCTGCGCCGATATAGAATACCTCTTCCCCTTCGGCTCCGGCGACTGGCAGGAACTGGAAGGCATCGCCAACCGCACCGATTACGACTTGCGCCAGCACCAGCGCGGGATACGCACCTCCAATTCCTGGCAGGAATCCAAGGGCGACCTTTCCAAGGTGACGCTGCGGGAGGAGGAGGCGGACTATATGAAAGGCCCCCTCTCCTACTATGACGAAGAAAAGAAAGGCAGGTACATCCCCTACGTTATCGAACCCAGCGCGGGAATAGACAGGAGCACGCTGGCCTTCCTGGTGGACGCTTACGACGAGGAGGAGGTGCGCGGGGAGACCCGCAATGTGCTGCGTTTCTCCCCCGCTCTCGCCCCTGTAAAAGCGGGCATTTTCCCGCTTACCAACAAGGAAGGGATGCCCCAAACCGCGCGGAACCTCTACAACAGCCTGAGGGGACGCTTCAACTGTTTCTACGACGAGAAGGGGGCGATAGGCCGGCGCTACCGCAGGCAGGACGAGGCCGGCACCCCGTTCTGCATAACGGTGGACGGGCAGACCGCGCAGGACCAGGCGGTCACCGTGCGCGAACGCGATTCCATGGTACAGACCCGCGTGGCGCTGGACCAGGTGAAGAATTACCTCAGTGAAAAGCTCGGCCTATGACCGCACGGCTCCGGACCGGCCGCGGGCCATTAGACCCTGCGGGGCCTGGGCCTAAAGGCGCTTACGCCCGGAATGATATTAACCTAACATATACATAAGCGGTTGCAGGTATATGGAGGATGATAAATGAAAAAAATAATACTGTTCCTTGTAGCTGTTTCGGTAGTCTCCCCGGCTTACTCCCTTGCTTTCTCCCTCAACAAACTGCAAGTCTCCGACTTTAACGCAAAGACCGCCGTAGTGCCCGCGCCGTCGGCGCCCGTCAAAGCGGAAACACAGGTTTCGCAGGACCTGGTCAACAAGTTCAACCAGATCAAGAACGACATCTGGCGCCTTGAGAGCGACACCACCTGGCTGCGCAACGACATAAACCGGCTTGAAGCGGAGGCCCGCAGCATAGAACAGGGTTCGCAGAACGCCTTCTTCTCCAACGATCTGCGCAGCATGGCCCGGAGCATGTCCGACTGGAGCAACAGGGCACAGAGGCTTTCCATGTCCGTAAAGCAGCTGCTCCCCCTGGCCGTAAAGGACAAAAAGCTCAACGACCTTGCCCGCGACATACAATGGGACGCGCGGGACCTTTACAACCGCTTCCAGTTCGACATACAGAACGCGGCGCAGCAGCTGGAGTGGACCGTCCGCAGGATAGACACCGACCTTGTGGGCTATGACGCCCAATGGCAGGCCTCTGATATCAGCAGCCAGGCCCGGGACCTGCAGTGGAAGACCCGCGACCTGCAATGGGACGTTCAGACACTGGTCAGCAAGACCCAGCCTTAAGAGCACCCGCGCAAAATAGTTCCGGTCTCTCCGCAAAAAGAAAAGTCCCGGCGTTTATCCGCCGGGACTTTTCTTTTTACCCCTTCGTCGCCGGGCCGGCGGTTCCCAGTTTAAACCTTACCCTCAGCACGCCGTTGCCGAAACTGCTGGAGATTATCCTGAAGCCGCCGATCTCCGCCGTGGAGCTCACATGCGGCCCGCTGCACGGGCAGGCGTCATAATCCCCTATAACTATAATGCGCAGCCTGTCCCCGGTCCCTTCCGGCAGGCGCCCCAGGTCGAACTTCTCCGCGGCCTCCCGCAACGAGATGAAGTCCTTCCTTACCGGCAGGTCGGCCCTGACCGCCTCGTTCACCCTCTTCTCCAGTTCGACCGTCTCCTCCGCGGTGAGGCCGCGGGAGAACCGGTAATCGCATTTGGATCTCTTTTTTTCGATGTGGGAGCTGAAAGCCCGGCTGCAGCCGAACAGGCGCACCATTGCCTGGTTCAGCAGGTGCTCGGCCGTGTGCATCCTGGGTTCGGAATAGTCCTTCATCGCCGCTTTTCCCGGTCCGTCACCCTCACCGCTCCCCCGCCGCCTTCCCGCGGAACAGCCTCGCGGCCTTTTCGTTAGAGGTCACTATGCCCGTTATCATGGCGGAGCTGAAACCGTGATGCTCCATTTCATTAAGGCCTTCAATGGTGCAGCCGCACGGGGTGGTAACCTTATCTATCTCGCTCTCCGGGTGGCCCTGCCGGCCCAGCAGCAGCGAGGCCGCTCCCCTGGCGGTCTGGGCCGCCATTATCAGCGCCTCTTCCGAATGGAACCCTATCTGCGTGCCGCCCTGCGAAGCCGCGCGGATGGCGCGCAGGAAGAAAGCTATACCGCAGCCGGTCAGCGCGGTGGCGGAAAGCATAAGCTCCTCGTCAATGACCAGCGTTTTTCCAAGCGCGTCGAAGATGGCTTTAGCCCGGGCCAGCGCGTCCCGGCTCCCCGGGGCGGCGCAGAGGCAGGTCATGGCCTCGCGTATGGCTATGGCGGTATTGGTCATGGCCCTTACCAGGCCGACCTTTTTTTTCAGCCAGGCCGCTATCTGCGTCGTGCTCACCCCCGAAACTATCGAGATCACTATGTGACGCCGCGCGTTCAGCACGGGGCCGAGCTCGCGCGCCAGCGCCTCGATCTGCCGCGGGCCGACGGCCAGGATGATTATCTCCGCCTGTTTGACGGCGGCGCGGTTGTCCGAACCCACGCGAAATTTCGCGCCGCGCAGCTCCTCCAGCAGCTCCGGGCGGCGGCGGGTAAGGATTATATTCTCCGGCCGGAAACGCCCCGAAGCGGCCAGCCCCCTGGCGATGGCCGAGCCGATATTGCCCGCCCCGATTATCGCTATTTTCCCCGCCGCGTTCTTTCTTGTCCTGTTCTGTTCCATAGTTTTATCCATTTTACCGTCTCGCTCTTTAAATCCGGCGACAACTTATTCAGGAAATAAGGCTCAGCGCGGAACCCTTACCAGCAGCGGCTGGTAGATTGACGGGTCTATGTAGATAAAGTAGATATTCCCGGCGTCCGAAAAGATCTCCTTGGCGGAATAGTACAGTACTCCGGCTTTCGGAGGCGGGGTGTAAAGGGGCACTGCCGCAGGCGCCCGGGCAAAGCGGGGAAAGTCCGCGAACTCCACCGCCATCACTTTTTGCGCGGCGAAGCTCATGTAGATCATCCTGTACACTTTTTTGACCGGGTCGAAGGACAGCGAGGGCTCGCCGGCCACGTCGTCGAAGAAAGCCCCCCGTTCCTTCCGGCTCCACTTCCCTTTATTGGTCAGGAACTCGTAGCGTGAAAAGTCCTCTACGTAGCGCGGTTTCACGCGCATCAGCGCCAGAGAGGTAAGCCGGCCGTCGCCGGCTTTCGAAAGGCGCCCCAGCACATAAAGGTATTTCCCCCGCGCAAGCGCGCTGTCGCCTACGGCCAGGCCTTCGGCCCTGAACCCGTCCACCCTTTCGAAAGACAGCGCCCCCGGCTTGGCCTTTTGCGGCCGCCGTGCCCTGGCCAGGCCGGCCCCCCTGAAAACGAATCCGCCGGGCGCCGCCTTGTCAATGTCCACGTCCATGTAATAAACATAAATATTCTCACCCAACTGCGCGCCGCCGGCCGCCCAGAACCTTTTTGAAAAGGGGTTTTCCCCTTCCCTGTAGTCTATGAACTCCCTCACCTTGCCGGCCGGAGCGTAAAAGACGAAGCCGGGGCTCCTGTAATTGGCGGAGGACAGCGCGGGACTGAGAGCCATGGTATTGCAGGGCATGGCCGTCATATCGGCGGCGGCGTTGAAATTCAGCGTGGCGGTGGTGACCACGGCGCCCTTCCAACCGCCCAGGATTGTGTCGCCGAAGGTCCAGAGCAGGGCTTCGGAGCCGTCGCCCGCCTTTATCTGTATAGGGGTTACCCCGTCCTGTCCGAGAACGCTGCCCAGTCTTTCCGGCGCGAAGACGCCCTCGTTGACCGGCGCGCAATACGCACCCGACGCGCAGAACAGTAATATCAGAAAGGCGATTTTCACGTTCAGGTTTCCCTATTTTCTCTCAATAAACCGGTAATATTCCATACAAGCCCGCCGATCCCGAAAAAATACAATTCTAGAGCCCTTTGGGAGGCTTGGGGAACAGCAGCGCCTTCAGGTCCGCCACGGCGCTTTCAAGGCTGTCCAGTCTTTTAAGCAGCCGGGACTGGTTGTCCGCCATGGAGGCCAGCCGGGCGCCCAGCTGGTCGAGTTCTTCCCGTATCGGTTCCGGCCGCGCTTCAGGCAGCGCCTTGGACGGCGCAATGGCCGGCTCCTTAGGCTCGGGGACCGAGATCAATGACCCCCGCATGGTCAACTCCAGGGGCGATTCGGCGGCCGTGACACGGGGTTTGGCGGGAGCGGGACTTAGAGCGGCCAGCACTTCGGGATAGGCGGAGGCTTCTTTCCAGCTGCTGGTCTGCCCACCGGCCGGAGTTTCCGGGCAGATAAGAGAGGAAAGGCTGAAGTTCGCTAGCCCGGAAAGTTTTTCCTTTTCATAGGGGCCGCAGACCTCGTTGTTCATATGTACCCAGTATCTCATAGGACCCTCCGGAATATCTCCTGCCGTTCAAGTCGGGAGCTAGATCACTTTCCCGCAGCCGGCCCCTCAAGAGCGCCGCCGCAGGCTGAACAGAAGACGGCGCTGCCTTCATGCCCCTCTTTGGCACAAAAGGGACAGACCTTGGTGAACTCTTGTTTTGTACTCAGATTGGACAGCTCTACGGTCATGATACCGGTAGGCACGGCTATCAGGGCATAGCCGCATACCATCATGAACGCCGCCAGGAACTGTCCGCAAACCGTACGCGGAACGATATCGCCGTAGCCCACGGTGGTCATGGTGACCACCGCCCAGTAGATGGACGCGGGGATACTGGTAAAGCCGTTCTCCGGTCCTTCAAGGAGATAGATCACCGCGCCTACGATAATTACCGTGCTGGCCGCGCCCCACATGAACACCACTATCTTGGGGCGGCTTTCCCTGAAAGCGGCGATGAGCATCAGCGTGGCCGTGGTATACCTGGTCAGCTTCAGCACGCGGAACACCCGCAGCAGCCGCAGCACGCGCACTGCCATCAGCATCTGGGCGCCCGGGAACAGCAGGCTCAGATAGGTGGGGATGACGGAGACAAGGTCCACCACGCCGAAAAAGCTGAAAACATAGGAAAGCGGGCGGCGGAAAATAATTATCCGGGTTATGTATTCCACCGTGAACAGGATAGTGAAGAACCATTCGGCGGCCATAAGCCCCCGGCCGAACCGTTCTTTTACCGCGGCCACCGACTCCAGCGAAACGCAGATGGTACTTGCGATCACCGCCATTATCAGAACGATATCGAAAAGCCTCCCGCCGGGGGTCTCGGCCTCGAAAATTATCCTGTAAAGTTCTTTCCTGATGTTCTTCATGGTCTGCGCTTATTTTAGCGAACGCCTCCGTCCCCCTTCTTTATCTCGAGAGCCAGTCCATTATCCCCAGCTCATAGCGGTAAAAAACAACGATAAGGACAGCCAGGGCCAGCAGGAAGAAGGCTATAAAGGCGTCCATGCCGCCGCGGCGGGGCGGCGGGGGAAGCATCAGGTTCTCTTCGCGCTCCCGCACATAACCGGCGTAGATATCGCACGCTGAAATGATATAGACGGGCCGCAGGAAGAGCATTACTATGCCCGTCGCGGAAACTATCGGCAGGCCGGCCCATAAGTAGAAAGTGAAGATCCGGCTTTCGACAGGCGCCTTAAGGTCCAGCAGCTGCGGGAACATGACAAAGAATACTATCGTCCCCGCATAAGCCGCTATGCCGATGATCCAGCAGGCGGCGGAATAGCCCGCGCGCAGAAAGGCCACGTCGAGGAACTTGGCCTGTACAAGCAGCACGGAGCGTTTCCCGGCATCCACCAGCCCGCGGCCGGTGACCAGCGCCGGCAGTATGCCTATGGTGGCCAGCTTCCAGGCATAGTATATGGCCTCGCTCAGGGCTTTTTGCGCCGGGGTGCGGCGGTCGTTCTTTTTGGGCAGGCGGTCCAGGATGCGCATCACGGTCCACCAGCCGTCTATCCAGTGGAAGATCCACAGCGGCCACACTTTGGGCAGCACCATTTTAAAGCACTCCGCTATGGTGGATTCCCTGCCCTGCCTGTTCAGGAAATGCACCGCCCCCATGCAGCCGGACAGCAGGCCCAGCGGGAAGGCCGTCAGGCCCACGCAGACGAATGACCAGGCAAAGAGCACCAGGTCCCCGACGCTGGCGCTGTTGGAATTAGAGGCTCGTTCCCAGGCGGCGGCGGGAATCCAGCCTATCATCTGCACCCAGAGATAATAACCGGCGGCTACGCAGAGCCACTGCAGAACGGCGAAAATAATCAGCTCTTTTTCAAGGAAGATAAGCCTTGCGCTGAACTTCGCGCGCCGCCGGAAATTGGCCAGCGCGGGGCCAAGCCGCGGCCTGCCCCCGGACATCCCGCCCAGGGCGCAGGCCTTCTCCTTCACCGCCTTCATTTCAGAATAATAGTTCCTGAACATATCCGCTCCGGCGGGTCCCGCGGAACCCGCCTGTCTATGATATAAAAAAATGCGGGGCCGCGTTAACCAACATGAAAAGGGCGCTTCCTTAGCGCAAAGCCTTTTTGGATATCAGCTATCCTGTGGTATCCGTACCAGTTACGAACTTCGGAAAGGAAACCGCCTTATGGACATATACATCTTAGCGCGGCGCGTTAACGAACGCGCGGGTATTCGCATTTTCAAAACAGCGGCAAATGGCCCCAGACCGACCCTGGCCGCAGGGGCAGGCCTTGACGCGGAATGCGGCCGCATAATCCGCACGAAGTGCTAGAATATGTGTCATGAGGCTGAAGGAACTTCTGCGGGTGCTGATAACCACTGAAATGGAGGATATCTCCGTTTACGAAGTGGAGGCGGAAGCCTTCGGGGAAGCCCCCGGGCACGGAACCGCGATACGCGGGCTTTTCCTCGGCCTGGCCGAGGAAAAAAGGGACCGGCTTAAGACACTGCGCCGCATTTCCAAAGATGGCATCGGTTTTCGCCAGCGCAAGACCGAAGCTGCGCGCTCCATTGAAGCCTCCCTGCGCGCGCATGCCGCCCGCGCGGAAAGAAGCGCGGCGCTTTACACCAGCCTGCTGAAAGAGCTTCATAAACCGGAATATAAGGAAGCCGTTGCGGATATGCTGACGGGGGAACGCCGCTTCCTTGAGGACCTGCGGGCGCTTCAGAAGCGGATAAAACGGCCGTAAAAACCGCTCCGCCCCCCCTGGCGCGCGCCGCTCCACGGCGCGCTTTTTTTTAGCCTGTCACCAGCGGTTCTTGTGCACCTGTCCCGGTTCGTATTTATCCTTGGCCCGCGGTTCACCAGCGGGAACGCCTAAAGGGATAAGGTTAAGCGGCACAATATGCTCCGGTATGCCAAGTATTTTCCTGGCGGCGATAACGCGGTCAGCCTCCGGGAACAGCGCCGTCCAAACGGCTCCAAGTCCTATCGCTTCGGCCGCCAGAAGGATGTTCTCTGTGGCGGCGCTGCAGTCTATCAGCCAGTAGAGGGCTTCCCCCCCGCCGTACTGGCGCCGCAGATCGCCTGTAACGATTATCGCTGCGGGGGCCTTCGCCGCCATTTTTGCGTACGGCAGGGCTTCAGCGAGCTGCTTGAGCAAAGATTTATCCGTGACGATGATAAAATCCCAGGGCCGGGTATCCACGGCGCTCGGCGCTGCCATCCCGGCCTTTACCAGTTGCGCCAACTGCTCCTCGCTGACCGCATCAGCAGTAAAAGTGCGCACGCTCTTGCGTTCCATGATGTTTTTTAACGCTTCGTTCATTGTTCCCGTCCTTGGTCCCTGGATTCGGCCATTCCCGCTCCCCTGCCCAGTCGGCGGAAGATACGCGCTGGCAGCATGATGACGGCGCCCAGAAAAGAGAAAACGCCGTCCACCGCCATACCCAGCAGGCGAAAGGGCAGCAGTAATAACCAGATCACGGGATACAGCGCCAGCGCCAGAAGGGCCAGCGGCCAGCAGAGAACAAGAAGTATCAGCCAAAGCAGAAAAGTCAGCATCGTTTTCACCCTTCACTTCGCGGCGTGACCCGGCGTCCCCATTTTTCCGTCGCCCAGCTATTCTACAAAAACTGGACCGCCGGGTCCCCCCGGAAACCCGCCCGGAAGGGAAAAGCGGGGACCCAGGACATTTGGCCCATTGTACCTATATACCTTTTTCCGGATTAATGTCATAATATAGGTGCAGTAAACCAGAACTCAAGTTTTTGAAGCCTATTCTACCAGGCAACATCGGAAAAGATAGAGCGAAAGAGAGTTGAGTCAGGTAACTAGAGTTGCTAAGGAGAATAGTAAAATGAGCAAGAGAATATACGTGGGCGGTCTGCCCTTCAAAACCACCGAAGAGGAAATGAACGCCCTTTTCACGACATACGGCCAGGTTACCAGCGCCAAGCTGATCACCGATAAATACTCCGGCCAGTCCCGCGGTTTCGGCTTCGTCGAGATGCCGGATGACGCGGAAGCGGCTGCAGCCATGGAAAAGCTGAACGGCTCCGATTTCGGAGGCCGCAAGCTGACCATTAACGAAGCTCGCCCGATGGAAGCCCGCACCGGCGGTGGTGATCGCGGCGGTCGCGGCGGTGGTGATCGCGGCGGTCGCGGCGGCTACGGCGACAAGTGGTGATTAAAATCCTTTAACGGTTTTAAACCGTCCGCCTCTATGGCGGACGGTTTTTTTTGGGCTGCCCGGCGCATCTCCATGGCTCCGACCTCTTATTCCCCCTTATTCCTCCTTTCGGACCATATACCCATATCATCAGGGGGCTTTTGCGGCCGGGGTTCTGGGTCCCGGGTTACCTGACAACAGCGCTTCATGGTGCTACCCTATGGTATACGGCTTATACAGGTCAAGGGAGAAAGCGCATGAAAAACAATACAGGAAAAATGATCGCGGCGGTGCTGATGTTCGCCGGGACGCAGATAGCCGCGGCGGGCGGCTCAAAAGCTTACAATGAACTCGGCGGCTTGGCCATGAACGCAGGGATCCCTGCCTTAGTCGGGACCACGGCGAAATTACCGACCCCTGACAGGATGCTGCCGGACGGGCAGAGGATACAGCGCTATGACCTGCTGCTTAAAGAAGGAAAGATCTCTCAAGATGAATACGACTCGCTTGTGGCCGGCCTGTGCGCCCTGGCCAATATGGAAGCCCTGGCCGCCGGCCGGCCGGCGCCTTATCCTGAGCTTATGCCGGCGGAACCGCGGCATCTTACTTCAGCACAGAAGGCGGCCCGCTATAAAAAGCTCCTTGACGAGGGGAAGCTCTCGCGCGAGGAATATGACTGGCTTATGGGCGGTCTGAACGACCTCGACCAGACTTTTAAGTCCGGGCAGGCGTTCGCGCTGGACATCGGCAACAGGGCACACAAGACCGTGTGGACTACTCTGCGCATTACCGGGCAGCTCGATACGGTTTTTTTCCGCGCCGGCGATCGTAAAATAGCCGGATTCCCTGTTTGGCGCGAAGGGAATTCCGCCCGCGCCTCACAACAGCTTGCCGACAGGCTGGACGGTGTTTTTGTGGGCATCCACGGGGCGAAAAGAAATGTCCCGGGAGCCCGTCAAACGCTTGCCGGGCTCCTGACCGCGGGACGGGACGGCGAAAAGGATGTCCGCTGGCTGTCCGACAGGATCGACGAGCTTTACACCTTCTGGAAAGAATAACCGGCACGGGAAAAAGCCGCCGCAGGGTCTGACCGCCGGGGAAGTTTCCCCGGCGGTTTTTTGAACAATGGCCCCCCTGCGTCCTTCATCCGGATGGTCCCGCAAAACCGCAGGGCTTCCCCGGCGGCCCGCACATATAGCTGTCCCTTGTTTCCGGAAATAGTTAAAATAGAGTAACACGGCGCCGCTTTCTTTACCAGGTGTCCTGTTCCCGGAACCCCGAATTACCGACCGCTTTAGAGAAGAGACCATGACTCCGGACCTGCTGGGCAAAATACTGGCTTTGTTATGCGCCCTGATCTGGGCCGCCGCGGTGATCTTTTTTAAGCTGGCCGGAGACAGTATCCGGCCGCTGCCCCTGAACCTCTATAAAACCGCTCTCACGTCCGCCCTCCTGCTGCCGCTTTTGCTTTGGACGGGAGTTCCGCTAATCCCGCCCGCGCTTTCTTATTCCCAGTGGCTGGCGCTCGCCGCCAGCGGCATACTGGGGGTCGCCTTTGCCGACACCCTCTTCTTTGCCTGCCTCAACCGCATAGGGGCCGGAATGGCCGCCATCGTCGATTGCCTGTATGCCCCATTTGTCATGACCGCGACCTGGCTTTTCCTGTACGAAAAACCGAGCCTGCCGCAATTCGGCGGCGCCGCGCTGGTGATAGCGGCGGTGCTGCTGACCGCCTACAAAAGCAACGGCGAACCTCCGGCGAAGAGAATTTTGAGCGGCATCTTATACGGAGCCGCCGGCATGGCCATCATGGCCGGCAGTATCGTGCTTATGCGCCCGGCCCTTGACCATGCCCCTGTCTTTTGGGTGATAGAACTGCGAATGCTGGCGGCTTTGGCCGTCTTGCTGCTCATGTTCGCCTGGCAGAAAGACCGCCGGCAGCAGTTGGCCCCGCTGTGGCGCAAAGGCAGCCGTTTTTACGCCTTTTGGGGAACAATCCTGGGCAACCTGATCGCCATGAGCCTGTGGGTGGAGGCTTTTAAATTAACGTCGGTAAACTCGGCCGCGATCTTAAATCAGACCAGTACCGTGTTCGTGGTGATCTTTGCCGCCGTGTTTTTAAAAGAGGCTTTCACCCGCCGCCGCCTGGCGGCTACCATCCTGGCTATCGCCGGCTGCCTGCTCATCCTGCCGGCATAATTGACTCCCCCCGGGGGGACGATCTCAACGCTTATCCGAATTTATAATACTTTCTGACCGCCTTCCTGATATGCCAGGTACAGGAAAGTCCTTCCGGGAAGATCACATAATCCCCGCCCTTAAAAGAGACCTCTTCCCCCCCGGCCTCAACGGCCACCTCCCCGTCAAGGATCAGACAGGTTTCCTTTTCAGTATAACTCCAGGGAAAAACGGACGCCTCTTTTTCCCATATCGGCCACTGCGAGGCCTCTTTGATCTCGCTTTCGGTCGGTTTTTTTACGGTAATCTTCATTTCCCCTCCGTCTTGCCGCCTCATCCCCGGGCCCTCGCACTGCGGACGCCGGAAGGCCGCCGTCTTTCGTCTTACGGGTTTTCCCCCTGGACCGGCGGGTCAAGCCGCACCCCCACTGACTCCGGATCAACGGACGGGGAGTCCGACCGCACCGGGACTTTCTCCGCTTGGACTACCGGGGCGGCCGGGGCCGCTGGGTCAGCCTGGACGACCGGCTGCACCGCAGCGGACTTCGAGCGCTTCGCCTCGGCCTGCATGAAGAACCACAGGGCGGCGGTTATAAAAAAAAGAAAGGCCACCCTGTACAAAGGAGGGACAAGGTCCTTAGGCGGTTCTTTTATCCGGGTAGCATGCGCCTGCAGGGCCTTTTTTACCAGGCTCTCCTCCAACTTGCTGAAAACTATCTGGCATTTCTCGCATACCTCGGTCCCGTCGGGAGCCACAAGACCGCAATTCGGGCATTTCATATATTGTTGTTAGGAGCTAGTGTAGTGTCCCGCAAATATCTTTACATTTGACTGACCGATTTTGGGCTACACCGAAGTGG
>PEXO01000193.1 GCA_002779045.1 Elusimicrobia bacterium CG08_land_8_20_14_0_20_59_10
TTCTACCAAATATCCCATCAGCAGTTTTCCCCAAAGAAAATTCAAATCATTCCCATGGAGGGACAGCCTCCCGGACCGGTTTAGCAAAACCTTCCGAAGGCCGGGGTTTGCGCAGCGCCGGGTGGAGCGAAGCGACACAATTCAGTATTCATGCCATGAGGCAGAGCGAGGCCACGGTGTTGGCCGAGCGCGTTTTGCGCACCGGTCCGGGAGGCGTTCTGTAACCAGCCAACACAACAATATACCCGCATTTATAGTACAATTACCCTGTTGGAAAATTTTCGGAGGAAAAAAATGAAACACCTATTAGCACTCTGCCTGGCCGCCATCATAGCAGCCCCGGCCGCCGCCCAGGACGAAAACTTCACCGGCAAGATCTTCACCGCCAAAGGCGTAGTAGAAGTACAAAAAACCGGCGCCGCCGACTGGACCGCCATAGAAGCCCCCGCCAATATAGAAATAGGCGACAAAGTGCGCACCGGTCCCGGCTCCACCGCCGAGATCTACGTAAAACACGGCGCCAAAGTGCGCCTTAAATCAGGCACTACCTTTGCCCTCACCGCCTCCTCCGCCGAAGGCAGCGCCATGGAAGTAATGGTAGGCAAACTGCAGGCCTGGTTCCGCAAAGCCGGCCGCCAATTCAGCGTGCGCACCCCCAGCGCCGTCTGCGCCATCCGCGGCACCGTAATACAGGTGGCAGTAGCCAATGACGGCACCACCGACGCCGACGTATTCAGCGGCAGCATGGACGTTTCTTACGCCGCCCCCGCCGCCGCTCCCGCCGGAACCACCGACGCCGCCGGAACCACCGACGCCGCTGCCTCTGGAACCCCCGCTGCCGCCACCAGGGTGACCATCCGGTTAGAGGCCAACCAGACCCTTACCGTACCCGCTGTGTTTACAGCTATTCCCCAGGCGCAGGCCATTCCCCCGGAGAGAGCGGCCCCCAAAGAACCCCGGAAAATTGCGGAAGAAAAAGCCGAAATAAAAGCCGAAGACAAAGCCGCCAAAGAAGCTAAACAAGCCGAAGAAGCCAAAGCAAAAGCCGAAGCAAAGGCCAAGAAAGAAGCCAAAGCCGTCGCCGAAGCCGCCGCCGCCGAAGCAGCCGTCACCACCGAGCCCGAAGCCCCGCCGGTAGACGAAGCAGTAATAGTTCTCCCTGAGCCCGAAATAGAGCCCAGCGTGATCCCCACCCAGGAACTAAGCCCTTCCGGCCGTTAAACCCGCTCCCCGGAAATAAAAAGCAGGCTGCCTAACCCCAGCCTGCTTTTTTATTTCCCCTCACCACCCCAGCGAAGGCGCGGGTTATAAAAAGACGAACAAAAAATATTTCCTTAAAGCTATACCTATACCCCCTGGAGGGCAGCCCGTCCGGACGGACAACCCGAACCCCCCAGCTTCTTCATATAATATACCCTGATGCTCACCCTGCTTTTTATAACCCTCGCCTTCGCCCCGCTCGCCTTCGCCAGCGTCGAGCCCTGGGCCCTGGGCCTGCTGCAGCTCTCCCTATTTACCATAGCCGCCCGCCTGTACATAACAGGCCGCGCCACCCAATCCAACCCCCTATACAAAAACCTCCTCCCCGCCATACTCCTGATAGCCGCCCTGGGCCTGTTGCAAGCCCTAAACCAGAACCCCGTAAACGCCCCGTCCCGGCTTTTCTTCACCACCTGGCGCCCCGCCACCCTAAACGCCGTAAACCTCTGGCTGTTCTACGCCGCCGCCCTCTTCATAACCCCGCAAATAATAAACACACCAGAACGCTTTAAAAAACTGATGTGGATGATCTTCAGCATGGGCGTGCTGGTGGCCCTTGTGGGCCTGTTCCAGAAAAGCGAAAAAGCCGCCCGGGTGTACGGCCTGTGGAAAGTGACCGGCGATGCCTTTGGCCCCTTCATAAACCGCGATCACGGCGCAAATTTCCTGCTTATGACAGCCCTTGTAGGCCTGGGTCTTTTCTTCTCCGGCTTCCGCCAGCTTGCCGCCCATCAGAGCCGCACCCGCCTGTTCGACCTGCTTTCCGTGCAGTTCCTTAACCTGGTAATGGTGGCCGGCCTGGTTTACGGCATCTACAAATGCGGCTCGCGCGGCGGCCTGCATTCCTTTGCCCTGGTAGCGGCAGCAATGGGTTTCACGTCGGCCTGGTTCATTAAAACAAAAAAGTTCCGCTTTGCCGCCTGGGCCGGCCTGGCCCTGCTTACGGCCGGCTATTGTGTTTTTGTCTACAATAACCGCCTGCTGCTGGGTTACCAGGACGGCAAACTTGTGAGTTCAGTTACTATACGCTTTTCCATGTACAAAAGCGGCCTGGAAATGTTTAAAGATTTCCCGCTGGCCGGCGTGGGCCTGGGCGCGGTAGAGCATGCCTTCCCTTTTTATGCGGCGCTCGACATCCCTACAAACCGGTTCTATGTGGGCCATGTGCACAGCGACTGGCTTGAACTCTTTCTGCAGACCGGCCTGCTGGGGGGGCTTATCTACCTGGCCGGGCTTTTGGGTGCGCTGTTCTACGCCTTTAAAACCTGGGCAGGCTGCCATTCCTTCCGCCTGAAGGCGCTTTACGGCGGGGCTTTGGCGGCGGTGCTGGGCGCCCTGGCGCATAACTTTGTGGAGTTCGGTTCCCAGATGCCGGCCAATGCGCTGTTCTTTTATACCCTGCTGGGCGCGCTGGCCAGCAAACCGCCCACCCTGCCGCGCCACGCCTACCTTGAACAGGACGAAGAAGAACCCGCCCCGCCCGCAAAGCCGCTGGCCGCCGCGGCGGCCCTGGCGGCGCTGCTGCTGGGCCTGGCGGCCGTGCCTGCGGCCATGGCCTGGTGGTACAATTACCAGGCCAAAGAAGCCCCCTACGAACTAAAAGTAAAGTACCACGCCGCCGCCCTGCAATGGCGGCGCGACCCCAAATACGCCTTTCTGCTGGCCGCCGCCCATTACAATAAAGCCATGAAGCAAAATCCGCCCGATGCCGCCCTGCTGGCCGCCGCCCGCCAGGCCATCTACCCCTACCTGACCCAAACCCCCGTCAACCACGACCTCAACCGCCTTAACTCCTTCATCCTCACCCTCCAATCCCGCCCCCACCCTCCTAAACACTGACCCCCGACCCCCGACTCTTGATTCCCGATTTTCGATTGTTGATTTGCTATAATCTTCCTATGCGCGGCTTCCTATTGATATCGCTGGCCTTCCTCTGCGGCTGCGCCATGCCCCAGAAAGCGGCCCAAAAGACAAATCCCGTCCCCGCTGCCCAACCCGACGAAATAGAACAGCGCATCTTCCAGACCGCCCAGGACCTGAGAAACAAAACCCAGGTAAACTACAAAATACAGCCCGGCGACCTGCTTGAAATAACCGTTTATAAAGAAACCGACATGAACCGCACCGTCCGCATAAGCGGCAACGGCACCATCACCTTTCCGCTGGCCGGCAATCTAAAGCTTTCCGAACTTACCGTCCCCGAAGCCGAAGCCCTGCTGGCCCAACAGCTTTCGGAATTTATTGTAAATCCCCAGGTAACCGCCCTTATAAAGGAGTACGGCAATAAACAGATATACGTGATGGGCGAAGTAAAAAAGCCCGGCTCCATCACCCTGCCCGCCGAGCGCCGCCTAACTGTGCTTGAGGCTATCACCCTGGCCGGCGGCTTTACCGAACTGGCCGCCCAGGACCGTACCAAGGTGCTG
>PEXO01000247.1 GCA_002779045.1 Elusimicrobia bacterium CG08_land_8_20_14_0_20_59_10
TACCGCGGGGATTCCTTTGATGTGATGCAGGTCGCGAGAAACATCTATGCCCCGCTGGTTTCGATCGGCATGGACAGCAGGCCGCAGGGGATGATAGCCGATGACTGGAAAGTAAACGCGGCAGGAACCACCTGGCGCTTTAAGCTGCGCAAAGGCCTGGTTTTTGAGGACGGGGAGCACATAACACCCGCGGTGGTTCTGGCAAATTTCCGGAGGATGAGCTGGCTTACCCGGGAGGAGAACCTGCCGCTTAATTCCCTGATGCCGGAAACGGCCGCCTGGAAAGATTACAGGGCGCCGCTTAAATGCCTTTTCACCGACGGGGAATACCTGGTATTTAAATTTAAAAAACGTCCCGATAATCTTTTCGAGATGCTTAGCCACCCGATCTACGCTATAGCAAGCCCGAAATGCTTCGATGAAAAAGGAAAATGGCGCGCGCCTTTCTGCTCAGTGGCGTCAGGGCAATACAAGGTGACTGAACGAATTCCCGGAAAGATAAAACTGGCGTCACGCCATGTTTTTCCGGCGGCGGAAAACGCTCCGGAAACGGTCGAGATACGCACGCCCCTGAAGCCGGGAGAGAGCGCTCTCCGGGCGATGCTTGCCGGAGAAGGGGAGATCGTTATAGAGCCGCATTTCGCTTTAAGCAGCGGGACTATGCGGGTTATTTCAGATAACGAGTTGAAGATCACCGAGGAGCCTCCGTCCAGGATGTACTTTATCCAGCTTAACCACAAGAAGCCGCCGTTTGATAATAAAAAATTGAGACAATCCGTGCGCGATGTGTTCCTTCGCTTGTTTCAAAAAGAATGCCTGGCAGCCGGTCTCCCGGACATGGAACCCTCTTTCATGCCCCGTGGCGGCGTGGGATACGGTCTGTTCAATATCCCGGAAGCCCCTGCGCCTTTTGCCGCGGAGCGGATGTCTGTTGATGTAATATTCTTCCCCTTGGCCAACTATTCGTTCCCGGAAGACAGGCGCATGCAGGCTAGCGCGGAAAAGGCCTTTATTAAGACACTTGAACTTCACGGGCTTACGCCCCGCGTGTCCAGTTACCTGGCGCGTAAGGGGGCGACAGCCCGCTTTATCAGGAATGATTTTAACGCGATAATGCGCGGTTCGGGTATAACAATAAACGAGCCGTACTCCGGTCTTAAGATGATGTTCATGAGCAAAATCAGCGCGATGATCCCGGATCCTTCCGGCAGGGCCTCGAGGTATATTAAAAAAGCAGTTGACAGTTCCGATCCGGCCGAGCGCAAAGAACTTGTAAAAAAATGAACGAGTCGGTTTTTGACGACGCAGCGGCGATAACGTTTGCCCATTCAAGCTGGATATACATACACAAGCGGGGGGTTGATATGTCCCGGTTCAATCTTTTCATGGACCCTGTTGAGTTCAGGGCGATCGGCTGGAAGCCGGATAAGGAGGGGGGGCATGCCCGGGAATAAACGGTTTGTTCTGTACTGGCTGGCGGGTGCCTGTTTCCTCCTGGTTTTCTTTTATGCGGCCACGGCCTGGCTGTGGTCGGCGGCCCGGGCTTCAGCCGCCGCCGCACTGGAAAGCCAGGTCAGTTCGGTACTGGCGAACGATCTTGCCGAAGGGAACCTTTTCAAGCTGGGAGCAAGCCTTTCCCGCCTTATGCAGTCCGGTTCCCTTGATTATGCCGAGATACGCAGTTTTAGCGCCGGCGGCGGCTGGTAGAAAATTTTCCGTACGCACAGTTCTTATGGGGATACCGGACCGGCTTTTGACGGCTTTTCCTGCGGATCCCCGCGCCGGACGTTCCCGCACCGGGGGGAAGGAGTAAGCCTTGTTACGATCCTTCCGAGTAATGTAGAAGGCTCCGAGTGTGTGGCGCTGCTGGTTAGTTCCGATCTGCCGGCGGACCTGAAAACTTTCAAGAACAGGCTGTCAATGGCTTTCGGGATCCTCCTGGCGGGGCTTTTGTGGCTATTCCTGAGGCTGACCATCTCCTGGCATAAAAGGAATCTGGAATCAGAGGTGGCTGTCCGGACCGCCGCTGCTGAAAAGGAGGCTGCGGTCGGGCGCATGGCCGCCCAGGTCGCTCATGATATCCGTTCGCCGTTGGTTGCGCTGGACAGCGTGTTGAAGAACGCGGCGTCTTTGCCGGAAGAGCGGCGCATAATGGCGCGGCATGCGGTGAACCGGATAAGGGATATCGCCAATAATCTCCTTGAAAAGCACGGTCGGCCGGGGGCTGAAGCCGGTTCCGGATCCGGGGAGGCGGACGCAGCTTTGTCGCTTTCAGGACCACAGTTGCTCTCAAGCCTTATTGAGCCGGTAGTGGCGGAAAAACGCCTGCAATTCGAGTCAAAGCCGGGAATTGCCGTTGATTTCGATCTGGCCACGTCTTCGTACGGCCTGTTCGCCAGGATCCAACCGGTTGAATTCCGGCGCATGATCTCCAACCTTCTTAATAATGCAGTGGAAGCCTTGGGCGATAAAGGCGAGGTGAATGTGACGCTGGCCTGCGAAGATGGAACCGTGAACATTTCCATCGCGGATAACGGCAAGGGGATTCCCCCGGAGATCGCAGGAAAGCTCGGGCTCAAAGGTGAAACCTACGGCAAGCCCGGCGGTTCCGGCCTGGGGCTTTATCACGCGAAAACTACCGCCGAAGGCTGCGGAGGCAGATTGGAGATCGTTTCCGAACCGGGAAAGGGAACAACTGTAAGCATAAAGCTGCCGGCGGCAAAAGTTCCGGCCTGGTTCGTTTCCAGTCTTGACTTGCCGGCGGGGCGGCCGGTAGTCGTTCTGGACGACGACGAAACCATACACCAGGTTTGGAAAGGCCGGTTTGAATCCGCAAGGGTGTTTGAAAAGGGTGTGGAGCTTTACAGTTTTTCTTTTCCTGCGAAATTTCGCGAATGGGTCGGGGCTAACCCGGATAAGGCGGGCGGTGCCCTGTATCTGGCGGACTATGAGCTGCTTGGCTGTGAGGAAACCGGGTTAAGTCTTGTGCAGGAACTGGGGATCGTTCACCAAGCCATACTTGTTACCAGCCGCTACGGGGAAAAGCGGATACTTGAAGACTGCCTGCGCCTGAAAATGCGTATGATCCCCAAAGGGCTGGCCGGCCTGGTTCCCATTTTGGTAAAAACTGAAACGCGCTGTGCCGTGCTTCTCGACGACGATCTGCTGGTTCACATGAACTGGAAAATAGCGGCTAAGGGCGCCGGTGTTGAATTAAGGGCTTATAAAGAACCTGAAGCTCTTCTCGCCGGCATAGACGCATTGGCTAAAGATACGCCGGTTTATATCGATTCCGAACTGGGCGGCGGCGTAAAAGGCGAGGACATCGCCAAAGAACTGCGCGAAAAAGATTTCACCGACATAACGATGGCTACCGGCCATAAACCTGAGAAATTCGCCCGCCTGCCCTGGCTGAAGGTTTCAGGCAAAGAGCCGCCTTGGGTGTAGGATATTAATACGGGTTTTTAAGAAGGTCGGGACGGAGCACGGTTATTTTGCCGTTTTTCTGATAGCGCACTACTGTTATAGGCATATCCAGCGGGTCCTGCAGGCCGCCCTCGCGGTCTATCTGGGCGAAAGTGTGGTTCATGCCGGCGGGCATGACACCTGTCCGCTTCCACTTCAGGTATTCTTCGGCTATCCATGACTGCACCTTGGTCGGGCAGGGAAAGAGGTAGTTGCCCGGGGCCAGGTACAGTGACCCCATCCCCGGGTTTACGACGAAGTCGATAAAATCCGAGTCAGGCTGTAAACCCATCCAGAGCTGTCCCGGGGGAAAATCCGGGGTGGTGAAGAATACCCCGTGCAGGTCCTGGTAGTAATCCGCCCGGTGTGATTCCGGTATGATATACGGACGCGGGCCGGCTTTCAGCAACCCGCTGTTTACTATAAGAGCGACCACGGGTGTTCCATTTACCTGGGCGTTGGATGTCCAGTGGCGCATTATGCCGACTTCGACCGGCCTGATCTTACGTGTGGAGGAGGGGGCGCCCTGATAAAAGTACAGGTCCTGCCCGTTCATTCCGCCGTTGACAAAATTCACCTGCTGAAGGGGGGCGCCGGCCATGGCGGCCAGTCTCCTTGAATGGTAATCGGTGTAGGAAACAGCATCATATGAAGCTTTGGTCTCCGGGACCGGCAGGGCCGGAATGGAAATGTCCGGGGCGGACCTGGCGGTCTGGTAAAACTGGTGAGCAGTTAATTGGCTGTAGGCTTGCGGGCTGGCGGCTAAGGGGGGGTCACGGAAAAAATCAGCAGTAAGGTTGTGATCGGTTTTATCAGGTTACCCATAGTGTGATCCTTGCTGAGATCATGCCGGTTCAGGCTCAGATGCCGCCGTTTTTAATATGGAGCAGAGGGGACCTGTCGTAATCCTTCTCTATGGCAGTCATCACCCTTTCCAGAGCGGACTGATCCTGACCGTATATCTTCAGCAACTGCAGCGTTATGCTGCGGGAATAATCATTGCGGGGGAACCAGGCTCGTTTTAGTATTTCGTTGGCGTTGGACTGGGCGTGAGCGGAAGAGAGCAATTCCACCTCTATGCTCTGGTTGGCCTGGTCGCGCAGGCTTTCGAGCTGGTGGTAGTAGGCCTTCAGCACGGGATTGCTGCTTTTTCCCAGGGCGCTCCAGTCGGAGACCAGGTCTTCCAGCAGGCGTTCGGTGAAATAACCAAGTTCCCTGGCTAAGGCCCAGCGGGGGGCCTGCGTCTCCACCTGGTCCGCCAGGAAAACAACTGTCTCAGCCATGGCCTGCTGCGTTGCGGTGGCGGGACCAAATTGGTACTGCGCGCCTGTGGGACGCCACGCTTCTTTTTTCCGAATGGTTTCCGAACCGTTAAACGGGCTGCCGCCGTCGAAGGGGCCGGGTTTCCACTCGTAGGGTTCGGCCTCGTAGGCTTTTTCAAGCCTTACTATGCGGTAAATATGCTGTTTCAGGTAGCTCTTCTTGTGGAAGATAAGCCCTCCGCCCAGGTAGAAAACTCCGTGGTCCCCGCTGTTGAGCACCAGGATGTCGCCGGGCTGCAGACTGGAGGCCGGGACCTTCTTGTAATACATGGAGAGCAGTTGGTCGGCTTCGGGATTCCCGATGTGGCGCAGCCTGTCAGCCTTCCTCATGCCGGCGGCGGTGAAGGCCGCGTTGAAACAGTTGGGACCGGCGAAATTGGGCTCGCGGTTAAAAAGCGCGGCGGCGTTGGCGGGCAGGAACTGGTTGAGGGAAACTATGGAGGCGCCGGGGTTTTGGGCGGCCAGCTCCAGCTCGGCCTTCGACCGGGGCTGCACCGCCACGGTTTTCGCGCCGGCGGCGGAGGCGAAGGCCTGGCGGAGTTTTGCGGCCAGATCCCCGGGCTTGTTCCCCGGGCGCAGCACGGCCAGCAGCTCGTTGCCGCAGCTGATGTGGGGCACTATCACGTCCACGCCGTTCACCTGGTACACGGCGAAAGAGGAAGCCTGTTTTTCCTGCGCGGCGGAAGTTTTCTGGTAAGGCGCGTGAACGGGGAGGGGCAAGTTCCCGTTTACGGCTGCAATGTCTATGAGGGACGCGTTTATGTTCTGCAGTTCAAAGGCGGAGAGATTAGAGGCGAGGATAAGGGACAGTAGTGTAAATAGAGTTTTTTGCATTAGGGTCTCCTGTGATAACTGTCTATATATCTTACGTATATTTTTCAAGCCGCGTAAGCGCCATAAGGCGGTAAGAATAATGGGTATAAAGACCCACTTAGAGAAATAAAAAAGGCGTCCGCACAGGCGGACGCCTTTTTCAGTTATCGGCTATTTCTATTTTTTGCAGAGCAGCAGCGTGGTGACGGCGAACACTTTGGCGTCTCCCATCATATAGTCTATCAGCGTGTTCTCGTTGGGCATATGCGCGCTGTCGTTAAGGCGGGAGTATACCACGGCCGGCAGGTTGAGCCGCCTGAAGAAGGCCGCCACGGTGCCGCCGCCTATGCCGTAAGCTTTGGACTTCACTCCCAGCACCTGCTTAATGGCCTTCTTGAGGGCCAGCACTATCGGCGCTTTCGGGTCGGTGGGGGGCGCAGCCTGCGCTTCCTGCTGCGCCTCGAAGGAGATCTTAACGCCGTACCTGGTCTCCACTTCGTCGGCCAGGCGGCGCATTTCGGCCTTGATCTCGCTTAGCTGGTAGCAGGGCATAACGCGGCAGTCCATGTAGAACACGTCCTCTCCGGGCAGCGTGTTCACGTTCGGGACATTGGCATCCTTCTTGGTGGGTTCGAAAGTGCTTATCGGCGGCTCGTAGAGCCTGTCTTTCTTGGGGAACTTCTTATAGAGCTTCTGGTAGCGGGTAACCAGGTCGCTGGCGGCCTTGAAGGCATTGATTCCCAGCGAGGGCCGGCTGGCGTGGCACTGTTTGCCCTTGGTTACCACCTTTAGCCACATTATGGACTTCTCGGCCACCTCTATAAGCGAGCCGTCCTCGCAGCCGGAGTCCGGCACGAAGAACATATCCTCCTTGCCGAAGATCTCCGGATGCTTCTCGGAGATATAGTCCGCGCCGAAGCCGGAGCCGGTCTCTTCGTCGGCGCAGAACAGCAGGGCTATGTCGTATTCCGGGCGGTAGTCCAGTTCCATCATGGCCTTTACCACCAGGATGCTGGAAACCGTGGCCTGCTGGTTGTCTTCCACGCCGCGGCCTATCAGCTTGCGGCCATCGACCACCAGCTTGTAGGGGTCGCTGTTCCACAGCTTCATCTCGCCGGGGGGGACAATATCGAGGTGGCTCATGAACCAGATGGTCCTGGCGGAGCTTTTGCCCTTGTAGCGGGCTATCACATTGGGGCGTATGCCGTTCTTGGCCTCGGTCTGCGGGGCGTTTATCCAGTCTATGGAATCGAATTTCAGCTTCTGCAGCTCGCCTTCCAGCCACTTGGCCTTGTCGTATTCGCCTTCGCCGCCGCTGGACGGGGCCAGCGCCGGTATGGCGGTGAGCCCGCGCTGCAGCTCCACGGCGTAATCTTCGTAGGACTCGATTTTCTTAAGTATCCGGTTTTTCATCTGGCGTCTCCTTAATTGGGTGAGTGAATATAAAAAGTATACCTAATTCCGCCCCTGCAGTTCCCAAACGGTCGTTCGCAACGCGACAGGCCTGTGCCGGGATGACCTGCTATAGTATCAGGGCAAAAGCGCATAACCTGTATATTTAGGGGGCGGCATGTGCGCTCAACAAAGGTCGGCCGGCTGCACCTTCCAATCTTTTAACACCTGGATAGCCGGGCGGCGCCGTCATGTATCATCTTGTGGCGAAAGAACGCTACCGCGCCCGCGACCACATCCGCAGCCCGCTCAACCGGATACTATTAAATATCCAGTACCGGTGAAGGCGGGCAGAACAAACCTCCGGAGGGAAGGGGCCCTGCTTCGGTCATGGTTGCGCAGGGAGGTAAGCGCGAGGGCATGCCGCCTAAAGCGGCCAACAACCCGGCGGAAAAAGTGCGAGAACTCCAGCGCAGCCTGTGGACGAGTGCCAAGCGGAGCAAGACACGGCGTTTCCACGCGCTGTACGACCGGATACACAGGAGCGACGTCCTGTGGGAAGCGTGGAGGCGTGTAAGAAGGAACGGAGGAGCCGCCGGCGTGGACGAGACCACGCTGGCGGAGATAGAGGGCCAAGGCGTGGCGGAGTTTCTAAAAAACATTCAGGCCGCGCTGAAGGCGGGAACATATCGCCCGGCACCGGTAAAGAGGCGTTATATTCCGAAGGCGGACGGGAAGCGGCGGCCATTAGGCATACCGACGGTGCGGGACCGGGTGGCGCAGATGGCGGCGAAGCTGGTAGTGGAACCCATCTTTGAAGCGGATTTCAAGCCGTGCAGCTATGGCTTCCGCCCGAAGAAAAGCGCCGTAGAGGCGCTTGAGGCCGTCAGAAAAGCCGGGAACTACGGCTACAACTTCGTGCTGGACGCGGACATCCGGGGATACTTCGACAGCATAGACCGCAGGAAGCTCATAGGAATGCTGGAAGAGCGTATCACGGACCGGAGAGTGCTTAAGCTGATGCGGAAATGGCTGACGGCGGACGTGAAACGCTCCACATTAAAGGGCTTATCAAAACACTCGGATATTCCGCATCCGGCAAGTTCTTTTTCGTCGGGGTTGGACCCTGTGGCCAGCAGGCTTTTTGCACCGGCGCGCTTTTTTTAAAAAAGTTCCACAAGCTCCGTCCCCAGGCCGTCCGGGAACATGAGATCGGTTACCAGCAGGTCGTAATGGTTCGTTTCAAGAAAACCGCGCGCTTCGGAGATGCTTGCGGCCATAGTGCTGGAGTAGCCTGTAGTCGCGAATATGCGGGTATACAGCTTAAGTATGGCCGGGTCGTAGTCCGCAATAAGAATATTCCCTGGCATATCACCTCTTTTACTTTGTGCCAAGCGTGAAGAAGAAGGTAGCGCCGCCCGGGACTTTCCCTTCGGCCCATACGCACCCATTGTGGCGGCGGATGACCTTTTCGACAATAGTCAGGCCGATGCCGGTCCCCGCGAAGGCTTTCTCTGTATGAAGCCTGGAAAAGGGCTGAAAAAGCTTGTGGGCGTCGGCCATGTCAAAACCCGCGCCATTATCCCTCACGAAATAGACGGGCACTTTGTCGCGCAGCGACATTCCGAATTCTATAATCGGGTTTTTGGTCTTCGTCGTAAATTTCCAGGCGTTCCTAAGGAGATTCGTCAGCGCGAGGCGCAGAAGCCCGGTGTCGCCCTTAGCCGTCAGGCCATCGGCTATGCGCCAAGTCATGCGGCGTTCGGGCTGCGTTATTTTGAGCCGGTTGGCTTCCGTCTGTGCGAGAGAACTCAAATCCACTGGTTCGCTGTGTATTACGGGGCGGGAGGTGATATTGAGATCCTGCAGATCCCTGACTATGCCGATTATCCGCTCGGTCCCCTGCCCGACTATTTCCAATAACTTCTCGCCCGGGGTGTCAAGCTTATCCCAATACTCTTCGCGCAAGAGGGAAACGGAGGTCTTTAAGCTTGTCAGCGGATTACGGAGCTCGTGCGCGAGGGCATGGCTGAAAGAATCCAATATTTGATTGGTTGTTTCAAGTTGTATATTCTTGCGGGAAACCTCTTCAAGCGCCCGGTGTTCGGTTCTGTCCCTGGCAATTGTGGCGGCGGCGATAATCCCCCCTTTCTGATTATAAACAGGCGAGATAGACAGGGAGACGTGTATAATTCGGCCATCTTTGCGTATACGCTCCGTTTCGTAAGGTTCTACCCGTTCGCCCTTGTGGATCCTGGCAAGAATGCCGGGCAACTCATCCGGGCGATCGGGGGGTGTCATTATGGCGACCGATCGGCCTACAGCTTCTTTCGCCGTGTACCCGTATAGCTTTTCCGCTCCTTTATTCCAGTGGGTGATGATTCCCTTAAAAGTCTTAGCAAAGATAGCGTCCTGGGATGAGAGAACTATTGCGGCGAGGGTCCTTGCCGAGTCCTCCTCCGATGTTTTGGTGGTGGTAGCCATAAACCCTTCCTTATTGCCAAAAATGCCACCATTTTTTCGTTTTCTTCGGCGGTACTGCGGACGCGGCTGACGCCGGCTGTGCTGTGGGCGCGGCAGGCTGTTGCGGCGGCGCGCTTTGTTTGAGCAGCATGGGTTTGCCGCAGCAGTATAACGAATCCGGCGCTGCCAGGTACTGCGTGTGGCTTTTATTTACGGCGCAAATATACTGTGGCATTGGGATTTCTTTTCGGAGGATTATCCTTTCCGCCGCCGCGCGCCCTTCTTGGGCTGTTGCGCGGGGGATTTAGCCGGCATGGTCTGGGCTTGGGGGGTGGCCGGGGCGGCGGCAGGCTGCGTGGTGACCGCCGGCGGCTGTGCTGAAGACAGCTGGGGGGCGGGGCTGACCGGGGCCTTTGAACCGGCCGGCAGCGCGAGCACCATGGGCTTGCCGCAGCACTGCGGCGGCGCGGCCTGCGGCGTATCAAAGGAACTAAGATGGTTTTTGTTTATTACACAGACGTAATCTATCATGATTTTAATTTCTCCTGTATCCCAACTGTCACTACACCGCCCGGCACTTAGTGTTTTCTTATACGCAAGCCGGGTAAACGCGGCTGGAACAAGTTCAGTCCCCGAACAGCCGGTTCCCCCACGATTTCTTGACAGCCGGCGCGGCAACTGGTTTTTTTGCCTGTACCGTGGCTGCCGGCTGCTGCTGCGGCACGGCTTGCGGCGGCGCGCTAAGCTGAGTCATAAATCTTCCACAGCATATCGGCGGCGGGTTCTGGACCACGGAGTATGTCTTTTTTTGATGCGTCTTATCCACCGCGCATTCGTATTCTACGTTCGGCATAATTCCTCCCGGTTTTATTTTACTTTCCAGCAAACAGCGGCCCTTATTACTTTATTTTAGACGCGACTTGCAGATGGATGCTGGTAACGATTTCGCTTTCTATTTTCAGTTCGACTCAATTTCCTTCCTTAATATCGGCAAGGGTTATGGATTTGCGATTTCCGCCTTTTGTGATCTTAACATCGGCACCAATAATGAATTCTTTAACCTCGTCTTTCTTGGTTTTTATGGTGAGTTTTCTAGCCGCCGCATCAACAGTTTCACAATTAATCGTCAATCTTCCTTGAAAATGCTGAGGACCGCGTCCATATCCGGGGCAGTCTTAATCTGGTAGCTCTTCTTTTTATCGCCAAGGCACCGTCTGGCCCATACGGGTGTTTCCGTGCCGGCATAGTCTTTTGGCAGTAATGACAAAAAAACGGTATAAATAGGCTCCCGGTTAGGTGCTGGATATTGCAGCCCTCCCGGAGCAATACCCAGAGCGACTCTCGCGGATGGCAGTTGCGGGATGCGGCTGGAGATAAATATAACGCCTGACTGCGGGTCTAATTTCGACGACTTAATACGTTTTTGAATTAATTTCGTTATCGCCTGGCTTTTGGAGATAATCGGCCCCGCCCCATGCAATGCATGCGTGACCAACTCTCCTACTGCCCCATCGAGATTCTTTGATTTAAGGCCCAGAATGATTGACGACCGCGTAAGACCGGAAGGAAGAGATTGTTCCCCTGGTTGCCTTCCCGGGAGCTTTTGCATCGAGGATTCCGGTAAATCTTTTCCGTGGTTTGAGTCCATAAAAATATCCTTTGCGTTCCTGCAAGCGGATTCCTTCCGATTACTGGCCAATTCCCAAGGGTGACATCAAAAACTTCCAGGTGTTTCGCGGTTCAAAGCTTTTTGCAGCGCTTTGAGTAAGCGACGCAGTTCCCCTGCGGAATAACCTGTTCTTTTGTGAACACGCGTAATCCCTGCTTCCCGCTTAAGTTGAAATAAGGGGAAATGTTCATTGCATTCCCAACAATCCCAGCGCCTCTTCTTTCGTTACGATTATAGAGTCTATTCTTTTCACCGTGTTTGTATCCGGCTCAGAGATTGGAACCATCATCACTACCAAAATACTGTCCCAATCCCGCTTTGGCCACAATCTCCTTGAAACGCCCTAACGCAGCATCGGTTGACTTGTTCATCATATTCGTCAACTCAAAACAGAATAAATCACTTTTTGAGTTGGCCCGCTGGAGTTCGGTGATTTTCTTGAGTTTGGGGACAAGGTGGCGCGACACCCTTACCCCATACATCTTAGCGGTAATCTGCCGCACCTCTGTTACGCCGGGACAAAATTTTTGGTCCTGCATAACGTTCACCTGGTGGCTGGTTGGTTTGGTGCAGCCGCCTGCTCGGTGGTAGCTGGTGATAGAGGAGCGTCTGTCGCTTGTCCCATTCCATTTTGAGTCTGGGATTCTGAAGGTTTCTGACAGCCCACCATAGCGGCCAGCATGGCCGTGCCCAATATGCTTAACCCGAACAGCTTTAGCGTTTTCATTTGAGGTCTCCTTTAATATTCTTTACATTCCTAATATGGTTATATTACCAGATATTCATATATTAACCAAAAAAATATTCCCTACTTCCTGCCCAGGTGGTCCAATACGGTCTGACTCTCCTGCAGTTTCTTTCTTAGCATATCCGCTATAGGCCGTAACACTTTGAAAATGTCCTTGTCCTTAATTGAGTAATAAACAGTAACTTTCTCCTGGCGCGTAGCAAGTATCCCGGCTTGGCGTAAAATTGACAAGTGCTTTGAAAGGCCGGATTGTTCCACGCCCAATGCGTTCACTATCTGGCCCACGGATGATTCACCCTTTTTAAGATGCTCAATTACCGCAAGTCTGATTGGATTGGCTATGCTTTTTAAGAAATCGGCTTTAATTTTAAACACTAGATCTTCGCCCGCCATAAGTGCCCTGTTGACTATATGCCCATCTATTCATATTATATGGGAATAAGCATTCCGTGTCAACTCTACTTTCGACACTACTTTATCCGCTAAGAAGCTATTGGAATCCGGTGACATAATACCTATATCTGTTCCGATGGTTTTATGGTAATGCGCGTATCCTGGTGGTAGATGGGAATTAAGTATTATGTCACCAGATTTCCCGACGCGTTTTACTACAACCCAGGATGATGATAAGCGGCCGAAGTAGAAGGGGGCATAAGACTACGCACATGCTGCCACGCGTGGGACACCTGAGAAGCATGCCAAAGGTCATAGGTCTGCTGAAGGTTAGTCCAAAGATTGGGGCTAGTGCGGAATGCCTGGGAAAGGCGTAAAGCCATATCCGACGTGATAGCGCAACGCCCGTTGACAATCTTGGAGAGAGTCTTCCGGGAGATACTCAAAGCCTTGGCGGCCGCGGAAACCGTAAGGTTTAACGGTTCAAGATAGTGCCTTTTAAGGATTCCGCCCGGATGCGTGGGGGGCCGTGTTTTCTTATTCATATAATCTACCATCCTTTAGTGATAATCCAGGTAGTCAACCACATAAGCGTTTCCGTTTTTGAATTGAAATATAATACGCCAGTTACCGGAAACTCTAACCGCCCAATTCCCTTTAAGGTCCCCTTTGAGCGGATGCAGAACCGAACCTGGATAATCCATATCGCTGATGATCGCCGCGGCATCCAGGCGGTCCAGTATATCCGCCAATTTCTGCGCTTGGCCTGGCTGGATGCCTTTTTTAGAGCCGGTGTAAAAAAACTTTTCCAGACCTTTGTGTTTAAAATTTTCGATCACAATTATAGTGTAACCCATAGAGTTACACTTGTCAAGAGCTATTTTTAAAGTGTCGCGAAAAAGTTAAAGTGTCATGATTGCGAAAAGTTGGGAGGTGTCCGTAAATTAAAAGATAGTGCGGGCGGCGGCGTTTGTTTTAATTATATTCTCAAGTATTCCTGCGGTATTTTCCCAGGTGGATTTTGACCGGGCAGCCGGCGGCTTGAAAGCGGCCCTGGCCGGCTCCGACGCGCCGCGGGTCCCGGCCCCTATGCCGATCGCCAGGAGCATATGGCTTTCCTGGACTGCCTGACGGCCGCGCTGGCGCAAAAGCCCAGGCCCTGACCGGGGGCTTCAGGAAAATCGAAAGTAGATTTTGCGCCGAACTGCTTAGGGCTCGTTAAAGAATAACTGACGCATTTGGAGGCCCAGATTTGGGCCGGATGCAAGGCGCGACGAACGAGCATACCGGTGGTCTGTGAGCGAGGAGCAACGAAGCAGCCGGTTCAAAGAGGGGCCTCCCCCGGGGGGCTGAGCCGCTTTTGGG
>PEXO01000364.1 GCA_002779045.1 Elusimicrobia bacterium CG08_land_8_20_14_0_20_59_10
TCGCAAGAACGCAGGACACCTACCGCCGCATAACGGGCCGGCCGGTCTGGTCGGGGGGGGCGGCGTCGCTCAGCGAGCGCAAGATCTACCTGTACAAGAGCGACGAGGCCTTCGGGATACTGGCGCATGAACTGACGCATATCTATTTTGACAGCTTTTTCACGCCGTCACACCCCAGCCCCCTCTGGCTCAGCGAAGGCCTGGCCACCTATACACAGTCGGAGCGGGGCAACGCCACTCCGGACTGGCTGGCGCAGAACCTGAAATTACTGGAGTGCGGCAGCGGCTTTAAACTGGAGGACCTGGTGCGCATAGAGAACCTGGACGGCGCCGACGAGGACAATGTAAGGCTCTGGTATGCGCAGGCCTACAGCGTGGTACGCTTCCTGATGAAGATGAAGGCCGGCGACGCGTTCTATCTCTTCTGCAGAAACCTGCGCGACGGCTCCCGGCCGTCACAAGCCCTTTACCGCGCCTATGGCATGCCGTACAATAAGCTCTCCTCCCTGGAATACGCCTGGCGCTACGATCTGAAGACCGGCAAGCTCTCCAACGTGAACAGATAATATTCCCCGCTTAAAGCACGGGGCTTCCCGCGCATATATTCCTTATATATATGGCCGCAGGTTGATCTTGCTCAACCCGCGGCTTTTTTCCCCGCCTTTTTTCAACAAAAATAGGTCTATAAAACAATCACTTTTTAAAATAGGTATTGACAAAGGGGCAGGTATGCTGTATATTTTAAGCCCGTGGTGGAAAGTGGTGGATAGTGTAACATTGTGGCCAATAATGTTGTAGAATAGCTGAAACCGATGAGCGCACTATACGGAGAATATTCATACGCGATGGACGCGAAGAACCGCGTCTTCATACCGTCGAGGTTCCGCGAGGAACTGCACACGGAAGATAAGAACTATTTCATGGTCAGCATAGGGCTGGACCGCTGCCTCTATCTTTTCCTGCCGTCAAAGTGGGAAGAACTGATCACCAACAACATGGAGATCTTCAAAGCGGAGAACAAGGAAGAGGAACGCGCCTTCAAGCGCTTCTTCTTCGGCAACGCGGCGGACGCCCAGCTTGACGAACAGGGGCGCATACTGGTGCCCCAGAACCAGAAGGCGTACGCTTCGCTGAAAAAAGAGATACTGATACGCGGCGTGGGCAATAAGGCTGAAATATGGGATGCACGGTCCTGGTTAAAATACAAAAAAGAAATAATGGAACCCTCCTTCGCAAAGTTCAGCAAGATCTTCGACCTATGACGGAAGGCGAGGGAACAGGGCCTTCCGAAGCGGCGAAGAGACCCGCGTCGCAGGAGTTCACGCACACCGCCGTGCTGACCGAAGAGGTGGTGAACCTGCTGGTAACCGGCCGCAAGGGCGCTTTTGTGGACGCCACGCTGGGCATGGGCGGCCATACCATACGCCTCCTTGGCGCGCTCCCGCAGGAATGCAGCGTACTCGGCATAGACTGGGACCCGGAAATGGTAGGCATTGCCGCGCACAACCTGGCGCAGTTCGGCGACCGCGTTAAGATAGCGCAGGGCAACTTCGCGAATATCGACGAGATAACGGCGCGCGAGGGGATAAGCGCCATTTCCGGCGCGCTGTTCGACCTGGGGATCTCCTCTTTGCATTTCGACAAGCCCTCGCGCGGCTTCAGCATAAAGCACGACGGGCCGCTGGATATGCGCATAAACCCGGACAACCCGCTTACTGCCTACACGATAATAAACCAGTGGCCTTACGAGCAGATAGAGCACCTTATACGCATCTGCGGCGAGCGGCATTCCCGCAGGATCACCAGGGCCGTACTGGAGGCGCGCAGGACGCGGGCCCTGGAAACCACCGCCGAACTAAGCGCGCTGATAGCCGGCGTCGTTCCGGGGCGGGGGGAGAAGATCCACCCGGCCACCAGGACCTTCCTGGCGCTCAGGGCAGCGGTCAACTACGAATTCGACAATCTCACCCGCGGCATACAGAAGATCATGCCGCTGCTTAAACCGGGAGCAAGGCTGGGTATCATTACCTTCCATTCGCTGGAAGACAGGATAGTGAAAGAGACGTTCGGGATGATGGCGGAACTGGGCGGCTGGCAGCTGGTTACCCGCAAGCCGGTAAAACCCTCCGAAGAGGAAGTAACGGCTAACAAGAGAGCCCGCAGCGCGAAGCTGCGCGTGATTGAGAAACTGTAAACGACGGTACCAGGAGGCATTATAATGTATCCAGAGAACATCCTTAAAGCCGGGGCCAAGTTCAACAAGCTGCTGCATGGCAGGGCCACCCGGACAAAACTTAACGGGCTAAAAGCTTCCCTCTCCCCTACCAAGATCTTCTACCTGTGGGAAAAACACGGGATCAGGCGCGTAGAACTCTTCAGCATGGAATAAGCCCGCCGGGAAGGACTACTGCGATGCTAAAAAAAACCCGGAACATGAACCTGGCGGCGCTCGGACTGTTGTGCGTCGTCTTCTTTCTCTTTGCCTGGGAGAACTTGCAGGCGGTAAAGCTGGGGTATAACATCGAAAAGATACGCTGTGAGATAAAAGACCTGGAAAGCGCCAACACCTACCTAAAGAAAGAAATACAGTCTTCTCTCTCCCCGGAAAAACTGGAAGCCGCGGCGCTGAAACTCGGCATGGTCTACCCGGAACCCGGCGCCGTGGTAATGCTAGACAACGCCACGGCCCCGCGGCAGCGGGCAAAAGGCTGGCTGGCAAAACTCCCCTGGTAGACAGCACCCTGGATCTGTCCCGGCTCAGGGCCTCCGGATTGCGCCGGTTATTCTAAGGCGCGGAGGCGGGCGCGGGCTACGCGCCTGCGCTTCGCCGATGACTGCAAAAACACTAAAGGCAAGACTTACAACCGGCTGTGTCCTGGCCGGCATTCCCGCTTTGTTCATAACCGCGCGCCTGTTCTGGCTGCAGACGGTGCGCCATGAGAATCTCTCCGGGATGGCCTCCAGGTCCATGAACCGCACCGTTTCGGAAACAGGCCCGCGCGGGCGCATTTTCGGGGCGGACGGCCAGCTGCTGGCGGAATCCATCATAATCTGGGATGTCTCCCTGTTCAAAAAAGACCTGAAGGACCAGGCGGCGGCCGTAGCCGCGCTGACGCGCACGCTGGCGCTGCCCACAAACTTCCGGGAAAAGGTCCGCCGCGCAAATAATTTCGTGCCGGTAAAAAAGCGGCTGGACCGGACCGCGTTCGAGGCTGTGAGCGCTCTTAAACTGAAAGGAGTAATACTGGAGCCCCACCAGAGCCGCTATTACCCGTCGGGAGACCTGGCGCGCAACGTAATAGGCATTACCCGGGAGGACAGGGGCCTTACCGGCCTGGAACGCCTCTACGACAAGGTCCTGAGCGGGCATGTAAGCCGGCGCGAAGTGATACGCGACGCCTCCGGCCGCATTATCTTCCAGGACCGGCTGGAAAAGGAATCCCGGCCCAGGGACCTGCACCTTACCATAGACAAAGATATACAATTCTTCGCGCAGGAAGCGGTAAAGAGAGCCGTAGAGAAGAACCGCGCTGACCTGGGCATGGCCCTCGTCCAGGACCCCGATAACGGCAGGATACTGGCCATGGTCTCCTGGCCGGAGGATCTCCAGAAAATAGAGCCGGTGGAGTGGGTATATGAACCGGGCTCGACCTTTAAATCGATAACACTGGCCGCGGCGCTGGAAAAAGGGATAGTAGACGAGAAAGACACCTTTTTCTGCGAAAAGG
>PEXO01000149.1 GCA_002779045.1 Elusimicrobia bacterium CG08_land_8_20_14_0_20_59_10
CGGAAACCGCCGGGACCAATGACGTATCCCCGAGGTCCAGCAGGAATATCCCCTGGAAAGCCAGCGGGGACAGGTAATAGAGCAGCGCCCCGGCCAGCCCGGCGGCGGCTCCGTGTTCCTTGCCGGCCAGCCGCCGGGACAGCAGGAACACCAGCCACCCGGTTACGAGATAACAGCCGAAATTGAATAGCCTGGCCCCGGCCGGCAGATCCGCCCCCAGCAGCGGCCTGAAAAAAGCCAGCAGATAAAGATAAAGCGGCGGGTGTATTATGTACGGGTCAGCGGCAAAAGTTCCGGCGCGTATGGCCCGCACGCTTTCAAGCGCCCAGCCGTCCCACTGGGCGGTCGGATAATGCAGTTTCCCGGCCGAAAAGAACAGCAATGCGGCCGGCAGGAGCAGCAGCACCGCGGCATAGGGCGTCCATTTCGGGAGCTTCACTTTTCCGGTTCCCCCAGCAGTTCCTGCGCGGCCGCCAACACCTCTTGCGGCTCTATTTTTTCCAGACAGGCGGGATTGGGGCAATTGAACTTGTAGCACGGAATTCCGCAACCGGGAACATCCTTGCGGACCACTCGTTTCCTGTCTTCCGGCACCGACGGGGAAAAGCGCCAGTGGTCCCCGGGCCCGAATATGCAGACCGTTCTTGTTCCCGCTGCCGCCGCTATATGCATGGGCCCCGTATCATTGGTAATAAAAACGTCCATCAGGCCGTAGAGCGCCGCGTTCTCCCGTACGCTATAAAGCCCGGCAGCAATAAAAACGCTGTCCTGGAGCCTTAAAACGGCGGCCAGCGGCTCCTCCCGCGCGGAGCCGGTGACGATGAGGAGCGCGCCCGGGTATTGTTCCAGCAGCAGGCCGGTCAGCGCCTTCCATTTTTCCAGGGGCCAACGCCGCGAAGGCCTGAAAGCGCCGGGATTGAGGCCGATGACGGGACGCCCCGAAAGACCGCGCTGCGCGAAGTCGCGCGAAACCTTTTTCTTCTCTTCCGCTCCGGGCGAATAGCTTATCTCCAGGTCCAGTTCTGAGATCCCCAGCGGCGCCAGCAGCGCGGCGGTAAGGGCAGGCTCACTCTTTTTTTCCACAAATTCCTCGTAAACCGTCGGATCCCCCGCGGCGCCCAGGCCCTTAAGGACCCTGCACGAAGAAAGCCCGGCGTTCACAATGCCGTTTATCAGCCTGGCCTTAAGCAGACCGCCAAAGGAAGAGACCAGGCTGAAGTTGACCAGCGCGTCGAAGCGGGCCCCGCGCAAAGCGGCCAGCGTCACCAGGAACTTCAGCGCGGCCGCCGGCCCGGCCGGACGGTATTCTATCGGCACGGAATGTATCTTGTCTATGCCGGGGATGCCGGCGGCGAGGTCCGCCGAGCGGTCTATCGTCAGCAGCTCCAGCGCCGAGTCCGGGTAGGCCGCCCTTATCGCCCGAACGGCGGGCGTCATCATGACGATGTCTCCGAGGCCCGCCAGGTTCACCAGCAGGATCCTGCGCGTCCCGCGTACCGCCCAGATGCCCGACAGGGCCGCCGGCGGGTTGTGTTTTGAGTGTTCGAGCCAGAGATGAAAAACGCAGGCCGCGTGTATGCGGTCGTACATGTTGCGCCGGCCGCAAGCATGCCCGGCCAGCATCTTCTCAACGCCCTCCGGTGAGAGAACGCCAGCCTTTTTAATGTTCTCCCGGCTGAGCACTTCCGCGGTAAAAGCCTTAAGCTCCTTTTCCTGCCAGCGCGCCAGCGGCACCTGGAAGCCGCGCTTAGGCCCGCGCATCATCTCCGGCGGCAGCCTTCCCGCCATGGCCTTTTTGAGCAGGTATTTAAGCCGCAGGCCTTTTGTCTTCAGCTCCAACGGAACTCCGGCCATAAATTCCACCAGGCGGATATCCAGGAAAGGCACACGCAGCTCAAGTGAGTTTGCCATTGAGGCGCGGTCGGCCAGGCAGAGCAGGTCGTCGGGCAGGTAAGCCCCCAGCTCAAAACCGAAGACCTCCCCGGGACCCCGGGGCAGGCCGGGCAGCGGCGCGCCTGCGCCGCGCAGGGCAAGGCGCAGATACGCGGAATAGAACCCGTCCTTTTCTTCCGCGCCCAGGTAGGAGATCCAGGAATTATAGGCGCCGGAAAAATCCGAGGAGCCGGAAGAGAGGAACCGTTTTACGCGGCCCGGGACATTAAAGGAGGACCTGCTTTCCGGGAGGAGCGCCGCGCCGGAACCGGCCAGCCGCCGCAGCCGGCCGGGCAGCTTCAGGTAGCCGGGGAGCAGGCGCGCGCCGAGGTGGCGCGGATAGCCGGCGAAAAGTTCGTCCCCGCCTATGCCGGCCAGCGCCACGGTAACGTGTTGGCGCGCCTCCTTCGTTACCAGGTAATTGGCCAGCGCCGAAGAATCCGCGAAAGGCTCGTCAAAATGGCCGGCGAGATGTCTTATGGTCCCGCCGATATCCGGCTGCAGGGGTATCCTGAAATGCTCCGCTCCGAAACGTTTTGCCGCCGCGGCGGCGGCCGCCGTTTCATCGAAGCCCGCGTCCTTCCCGCTGAAACCGGCGGTGAAGGCCTTTACCCCGGCGCCGGCATGCTCGGTCATGAACGACAGCAGAGAGATGGAATCCAGCCCCCCCGAGAGCAGCAGCCCGAGCGGCACGTCGCTTACCAGCTGCTCCTTCACGCTTTTTGACAGCAGGTCCCTGATCCCCTCCAGGTAAAATCCTTCGGGCCTGGCCGTTCCCGGCTTAACTTCCAGCCGCCAGTATTTTTTTACGCGCGCCTCTCCGGCCTGGAAAGTCAGCACGCAAGCCGGCTCCAGTTTGTTCACGCCCTTGTAAACCGTGAGCGGAGCCGGGATATAAAGATAGGTGAAGTAATAGTCCAGCGCCTCCGGGTCCATTTCCCCGCATATTCCGGCGGCCAGCCGCAGCGCCTTCAGCTCGGAGGCGAAGTAAAGCTTATCCCCGGAGACGGCGTAGTAGAGCGGCTTTATGCCGAACTGGTCGCGGCCCAGCAGCAGGCGCGCCCGCTTAGAGTCCCAGATCGCGAAAGCGAACATACCGCGCAGCAGCTTCGGGAACCCGGCGCCGTGCTCCTCGTAAAGATGCGCCAGCACCTCGGTGTCGGTGCGCGTGCGGAAGACATGGCCCCCGGCCTCCAGCTCCGAACGCAGCTCGCGGAAATTATAGATCTCGCCGTTGAAGACCACGGCCACGGTGCGGTCCTCGTTGAAGATGGGCTGGGACCCGGTGGCCAGGTCTATTATCTTCAGGCGGCGCATGCCGAGGGACACGCGCTCCTCCTCCGAAAAAAAACCGTCCTCGTCAGGCCCGCGGTGAACCAGCGACGCCGTCATCGCGCGCAGCAGCGCGTCGTTCTTTATGCCGGTAAAACCGCAGATCCCGCACATCAGTTGTGTCCTCCGGTCAACAGCCTCTCACGTTCAGAAACAAGTATCCCCGGACTCTCCCGGCTTCCAACCGCAAGCCTCCGGGTTGTTTGCTTTTTTCTTCAGCAGATAAAACGTAAAAGCGGACAGGCCGGGGAAACTACCTCCCAGGCGGTCCAAAAGCGGGTAAGGCAGGGGATAAAGATTCGCACAATCCACAACGGCCACCTCGAAATTGGGATTCTTT
>PEXO01000045.1 GCA_002779045.1 Elusimicrobia bacterium CG08_land_8_20_14_0_20_59_10
CTTCCGCAGGGGCAGGGCTCGTTGCGGCCCGCCTTCGGCAGGACGGGCATGCCAAGGACGCCTTTAAGCCAGTCCGGGGCCCCGGGCGCCTTTTGCCAGGCGGGCAGGACCTCGCGGGCGCAGTATGCGGCTTCTTCTTCCGAGCCGATAGCGACATGCTCCGGCAAGTCGCCGGGAAGCCGCTTCTCGCCAAGGAGGCAGGCTGCGAGAAACTCGTTGCGCCGGACGGCTTCCTTGAGAAGTTTTTCGGCGCGTGGGGAGGCGCCTTCTCCGATGAACGCGCACAGGGCCTTCATGAACAGCCATTCCAGGCCGTAATCGTCTTTGTACTCCGCGCGAGCCAGGAGCGTCTCTAATTCCCGCCACCGGCCCAGCCGGCCCAGATACGGCGCCAGTTCGTAACGTATCCCCTGGTTGTCATTGGGATTCAGGCGGAGCAGCTCATACCAATGGGCGCTGGCCTCGTCGCGTTCCCCTTCTATACACAGGCATTGCGCCAATCCGTCCAGTGCCCGCATGTAGGGCCGCGTCTCCACGATGCCCCAGAAATGTCCCGCGTTTTCCTTGAAGAAGGCCGGCCCCAACTGCCGTTCGCCCGCCTGCAACGCTTTCCTGTAAAGCCCGATGGCCTCCTTTGAACTCTCAGCGGTTTCCTCGGCAAGGAGATTGTAGGCGTCGGCGGAGTCCGGGCAGATCTTGAGCGCCCTGCGCGCCAGCCCGACGCGCTTTTCGCGACCCTCTTCCTGCCAGGCCTCGTACATCAGGTCCTGCGCAACTTCCCAGGAATCCTGCGGAGCCGCGATCTCCGGAGGCTTGCCTCTTTGGCTTTCCAGATAAGCGTTGATTTCCCCGGCCGTCTTAAAGCCCTTGTTCCGGATGGCCCGGGAGGTGTGGAAAGATATGCGCTCCATGTCCAGCCGCACATTCCCGGGGATGGCCGGCTTGTCCGGTGACCGTCCGGCTGCTTCTTCCTCTTCTTCCGCTTCCTCCGGCTCCGTGCCCCACTCTACGCGGGCCGCTTCCTCAAGCGCAGCCCTTTCCGGGAGGCGGTCTTTTTCGCCTTCCCTGAGCCGCCAGGCGATGTTTTCGGGAGCGTAGAAGTCCAGCCAGTCGTTATTGTAACAGTAAAAATCCGGGCTGTTCATGGCGCTTTGAAGGTCATCCCGGTCGAAAGCGTCCCGCGCCACGCCGGACTCGATCAGCGACCGGAGCAGGGGCTCGTGCTCTTTCTTACCGAAATCCAGCAGGATGCTCCCGGCCCAGGCGCGGGTTTCGTCGTCTTCCGAGGCATCCGAGGCGATGGCGGCGATCAAAGCAAACACCTCGCGCTCCGTTTCCGGGCGGCGCAGCGTCACGGCCGCCATGCCCTCAAGAGCTTCGGTGCGGAAATACCAGCCCGCCTTCCGGTTCAAAGCCGCTTCCCTGAGATAGGGCAGAGCCTTCGGGCCGATCCGGCCGAAGATGGAGGGAAGCTCTTCGATGATCAAGTCGTTCTCCCACTCGTCGGCCAGGTGCAGAGTATGGAGCAGGACGGGGATGGCCGTCTCTGTGCCGATGGCGCCCAGAAGATAGGCTGCGTGGACCACCGCACACCAGCCGGCGTCGGTGCGGTGCCAGTTGCACTCGTTAAGGAGGATGCCGCACAAGGCGGGGACCAGACGCCCGCCCCTGGCGATGACTTCCCCGGCCCAGGATTCCGGCAGCTGGTCGCCGCCTGTAAAGGCCAGGGCGACAAGTTCGGCGTCGGTGAGTTTCCCGAAGCCTGGGAAGCCGAATACTCTTTTAAACCACAGGAATCTTCGTAACATTACGGCATTATACCATTAAGTGAGACACTTTGCCGGCGCTTCATGGAACCGGCGCCCTCTTTTTAGAGGCATTTCAGTGGTATTTTTTGTAGAATTTACAGGGGATAACATGGCCTCTAATACTGCTGCCCGGCATGTGAGGAGAATCCGTGATTGATCGACAAAACAGAGTGGGCAAGGACAAACATATAATTCAACGATTGTTAGGCGTATTTGATTTCAAATTGCGGAAATACCGGCGGCTGCGCGACGTCGGAAACCCGCTGATGACCCGGATAGCGGATGGGTTGCCGAAGGAACTTTTTATCAGGGCGGGCGAAGATCTTGGACTTAGCAAGAACAGCCGGACATTCGTTCTTAAAAGCCGCAATGATTGCGATTTCGTCATGGATCGGGCGATACACGACATCCTTTGGGAGGGGAAGCGGTGGATAGAACGCGTCTGCGATGAGGATATCGGGAAATACCAGCCGGAAGAACAGGCCATGCTCAAAGCCCACAGGGCGCCTGCATTCTCGCTTTATGAAGTCATGGCGGTCAGCGCCGGACGCGGCGTACTGCTAAAAGATTTATTTGACGGCAGGGAACTGTTCCTGATAGATTTGGGATTGGGGGCTACGGGGAGTAAGGGCCTGGTCATAGCCACCCGGGTCATCTCGCACCGGGATATCCATTTTACCGCCGGAGTAACCATGGCTTACAGACCGGAGCGGGTAAAATCCATGATAGAGCGGCTTTCCGCCCTTTACCGGGAACAGGAGAATACTCCGGTCTGGAAGGAAACCATGCGAAACCAGGTTCCGGCTCTTTTCCGGGAGTACCGCAAGGGCGAGGTGGAGGTGGAGTTCGCCCCTGTCACCCATGCCCCGGCAGGTCCGCCCAGGGCCGAAACCGGAGAGGCGGACAAAGCGCCGCAGGCTCCTGAAGAGGAACGCCCGCTCCCCGGCCGCAATGCTCCCTGCCCCTGCGGCAGCGGAAAGAAATACAAGAAATGCTGCCTTCCCGGTGAAGATAAGACCGTGCGGGAAACGGCCTGGTCATACGCCAAAAAGAAGCAGCTGATCCGGCGCTCGGATGATTTTCCAGTTTATTTTTGCTACATCAACCCGTGCTGGCAGGAAGTAGGACTGGCCAGAATTATGATCGCCCGCGCCCACGAAAGCGGCCGTCTGATTATATCCAGCTTTCTTGTGGATATATTCTGTCTGGGAATCAAAAGCGCTTTTTGCAACGCGGATGTCCCGGCGGATAAATTTGAAACGGAGGCGCTCAGGAGCTACGGCGATCAGAAACCGATGACAATCGGTATCCACTATGCCAGGGAAATTGTTTTCGGCGCCCTGGAATATGCCGGCGGCCTGGGTTTTAAACCCCATCCGGACTTCAATCTGGCCTGCTGCGTACTGGGCAGGGAGGAACCGCCGGGTTCCAGGAATATCCGCTTCGGCGGCCCGGATGGAAAGCCTATGTATATCGCCGGCCCCGATGATGATGTGCCGGTCATCCTTAAGAAGTTACGGAAACGTCTTGGGGAAGGCGGATTCGAATTCTGCGTGCCGGCAACAGATGATTAAAATGGCAAAAACACCTGCGGAATGGCAGGTTACGGGAAGCCGGGCAGAGCGCGGTGTCTTTTCTGCGGCGCTTCGCCCGGTGATAGGAGTCAGTGCACCGATAAGATCGCCCGAGCCATTTACTATTGCGAGAAATGCGGACGGAACTACTGTGATCAGTGCAGTTCGCACGCGAGGCCGGGAAGGGCATTGTGCTCTGTTTGCGCTGTGATTCTAAAATGGAAAGGGTTGAATGACACGCATACAGCCGCCGCGCGCATGGAGGAAGCCGGCGGCGCGCCCGGCTGAGCGCCGGCGTTATACGTTTCATAGGAGGGCTCCATAGAATGCCGGCAGGTGACGCGCAGAGAACCTGGTTCCCGGAAATCGTGGCTGTTTTGCCGGAATTCGGTGACATAATACTTAATATTATTTTACTGTATGCCCGCATATAGTCCGAATTCAATCAACTAAGACGTTACCGAAGCAATGCAGACGCACGCGGGCCCGGCGCGGGCTAACGGTTTCGCGACGCGATTTAATTAATTCTGCCGATAAGGAGGAGGAGGGCTTCCACTATCGCCTGCGGGCGGGGGGGGCAGCCGGGGATATGCGCGGCTACCGGCACTATTTTGCCGATATCACCGGCGCAGTAATAGGAATCCCTGAAGGCGCCTCCGTCCAGGGCGCAGTCGCCGCAGGTTACGACGAATTTGGGCCCGGGCATGGCTTCGTAGGTGCGCTTCAGGGCCAGCTCCATGTTCCTGGGCACCGGCCCGGTGACCAGCAGCGCGTCGGCGTGCCTGGGCGAGGCCACGAAATCGACGCCGAAGCGCTGGATATCGTAAACGGGGTTGCCGGCGGAGATGATCTCGGATTCGCAGGCCCCGCAGGAACCGGCGGCCACTTCCCGGATATGCAGCGAGCGGCCGAATTTCTTTTTGATGAGCGAATGCAGCTCGCCGCCGGTCTTTTCGTATCCGGGGGGGAGGGATACTTTTTCGAATTTCCGCGAGAGTATGCCCTTTTTAAAGCTGTTCCACAAAATGCGCATCATAGGTCGTTCCCCGGGTAGGAAAGGTTGAAGCTTTTGTTGCAGAGCGGGAAATCCGGGATGATGTTGCCCGGCACCGCCTGCGCCAGCCCCTCCCAGTTCTGGAACGAGGGGTCCGTTACTTTGCAGCGCTCCACCAGGCCGTTCTCGCCGAGCCGCACCCAGTACAGGACGGGGCCCCGCCAGCTTTCGGCCCAGCCCAGCGCGCAGCCACTTTGCGGCCGCGCGGCCGCGGGCGGCGCGTCACCGCCTTGCCCCTGCGGGCAGCAGAACTTCCTGATAAGCCTGGCTGATTCCTCGAACTCGGCCACCCGCACGTTCAGGCGGGCAAGGACGTCACCCTTCTCCTGCTTCGCGGGTTTGAAGCCGGCGTTCTTATACAGATGGGAAAAATCGGCGCGCAGGTCCGCGGCTATGCCTGAGGCCCTGCCGGCGGGCCCGGATACGCCCAGCTCAACGGCGGCTTTGTGCGGCAGGATGCCGGTTTCCTCCACCCGGTCCATAAAAGACACGCTGCCGTAAAGCGTTTCCTTGAGAACGAGGAAGTCCTTCTCCGCGGCGGCGAGTCCCGCGCCGATGTCGGCGGCGGCTGACGGCGGCAGCGCCGCGCCGCCCAGGCGGTTGAAACTTTTCAAATACCTCGACCCGGTCAGTTTTTCGTTCAGCGCAAGCAGCCCTTCCTTTATAACGGAGGCGCAGGCGGCGGGGAAGCTGAACCCGACGTCGGTTGCCAGCCCTCCCACGTCCGCGGCGTGGTTGTAAAGCCGCTCCAGCTCCAGCAGGACGGCCCTGGCGCGCTGTCGCTCCCCAGGGACTATAATGCCGCGTATCTTCTCTACGGCCATGGAGAAGGCCAGGCTGTGGGCGAAGGCGGCCTCGCCGTCCACGAACTCCGAAAAAGCCAGGGCCGCCTCCGGGATTTTGCCTTCGAACAGCTTTTCCACCCCGCGGTGGGCGAAGCCGAGCCGTATCTCCAGGTTGAGCACCGGCTCGCCCGCCGCGCTGAACCTGAAATGCCCCGGCGCGATGATGCCCGCGTGCACGGGCCCGACCGGCACCTCGAACACGCCGTCGCCTTCCACCCGGCGGAAAGCGTAGTCCAGGCCGGTTCCGCCGCATTTCTCCGGCGGCCTGAAATCCTTCCGCAGCGGATAAAAACCCTCCGGCCACACTTCGGTGTGAAGGCGCAGCCGCCTCGTGTCGAAGGCCCCGCGGCGCTTTATGCCGAACATCTCGCTTACCTCCCGCTCGAAGAAAGCGGCGGAAAAAATATCGTTCGCGAGCGAATCGAATTCCGGCGCCGCGGCGTCGAGCCGGGCGGAAATTACCAGCCACCTGCCTTCGTGGCGGGAGGCGAAGACGCAGCGGACGTAAAAGCAGCCGTCCGCCGCGCGCGCGTCCTCCGCGAACAGCGACGACACGGGCGAGCCGGTCTTATGATGCGCGAACAGGCAGGCGTTCCTGAAATCCCCGGGCCGGACCTCGATATGGACCTCTTCAGGCGCGAGCCATCGCGTCGCGTCCGGGGTGATCTTTTCACCGGAAGTCAGCTCTTTCAGGATATCTTCTATGTTCACGTCATGCTCCGTTCAAAATGGCCGCGGCCGTGCGCAGCAGTTCCGCCAGAAAAGCCGGGACGCCGAGCCCCAGGGCGAGCATAAAGCCGCCCAACAGTATAAACGCCGCTTTTGTGGCCAAAGGTTCTCTTTCAGGGGCCATTTCTTTCGGCTGCTTCTCAAAAAGAACCCCGCTGAAGTGGTGCACCAGCGCGCCGAAGATCACCGCGAGGAACAGCATGAAAAGGCCCGAGACCAGGTATCTGCCCTGCGCGAACGCCCCCGAGAGTATGGTCAACTCGCTCATGAAGATGGAAAAGGGCGGCAGGCCGCCCAGCGCGAAGACGCCGAACAGCAGGAAGGCGCCGGTGAAAGGCATGGCCGCGAGGACGCCCCTGATATTGTGCATGTTGTGCGTGCCGTATTTCTTCGCCACGTTCCCGGCGGCGAAGAACATCAGCGCCTTGGTCACGGCGTGGTTGAAAACGTGGAAGAGCGCGCCGAACGCGCCCACCGGGCCGCCTATGCCTATGCCGACAAAGATTATCCCTATGTGCTCAACGCTGTGGTAAGCGAGCAGCCGCTTGATATCTTTCTGAACAAGGATAAAAGCCGCAGAAACGCCCAGGGAGAGCAGGCCGAACAGGAGCGCGAGGTTGGCGGCGTAAGAAACGCCTACGGCTTTATTAGTTATGACCATGAACCGCAGGACGGCGTAGACGGAAGTTTTAAGCAGCACACAGGACAGGAGCGCGCTTATGGGCGTAAGCGCCTGACTGTGCGCGTCGGGCAGCCAGGTATGCATGGGTGCCAGCCCCGCCTTGGTGCCATAGCCCACGAGGATAAAAATAAAAGCGATCTTTATCAGGCGCGGGTCGAGATTTGCGGCGTGCAGCAGCATCTCGTCCCAATTAATGGTTTTGGCTCCGGTGCCGGTGTTCAGCGCGTAATAAAAAAGAATGACGCCGATA
>PEXO01000134.1:0-3090 GCA_002779045.1 Elusimicrobia bacterium CG08_land_8_20_14_0_20_59_10
CGGTGCTGGTGGGGCCGTCGCTTAGCGTTTTTGTGGAGGACAAGGCGCTGCAATTGGGCACCTGGCAGGGTTTGTACCTGTGCGAATACGACGGGCCCCGTACCCGCGAGGTCTGGGTGAAGCTGGTAAAGGGATAAAGCGGCCCGAGGGCCGGGCGTAGGCGGGAAAAGGAGAGGCGCAATGAATAAGAAAAGGACAGCCAGGCCGGCCGGAGAGAAGATTCTGCCATGTTTTTGTGCCGCATACCACCTGCGGCCTGGCGATAAACGAGAATGCCGACCCCGACGTGAAGCGCGACATTATAGTCAAACTGGACGACAGTATTTCGGAGGATTTCCCGTATCGCCACGGGGAGGGGAATTCCCCGGCGCATATCAAATCGGTGCTGGTGGGGCCGTCGCTTAGCGTTTTTGTGGAGGACAAGGCGCTGCAATTGGGCACCTGGCAGGGTTTGTACCTGTGCGAATACGACGGGCCCCGTACCCGCGAGGTCTGGGTGAAGCTGGTAAAGGGATAAAGCGGCCCGAGGGCCGGGCGTAGGCGGGAAAAGGAGAGGCGCAATGAATAAGAAAAGGACAGCCAGGCCGGCCGGAGAGAAGATGCTGCTGGAGGTGACCTCGCTTCCTACGGCGGCCGGGCACGAGGATGCGGTTATTGTTTACGTGGAGAACTGGGCGGCGCGCCGCGCCGGGCGCGTGGCGCTGGAGCGCGACCGCTGCGGGAATATCATCCTGGCGCGGAAAGATTTCAAGAAAGCCCGCGCGGGCGGGCCGCCGCTTTATATCACGGCCCACCTGGACCACCCGGCCTTCATTGTGCACTCCTCCCCCCGCTGCGGCACGGTGGAGCTGGAGTTCCGCGGAGGCGTGCACGACGCCTATTTCAAAGGCGCGCGGATAGAGATCTTCGACCCGGAGCTGAAGAGCTCCTTCGGCGCGCGCATAACCGGGCTGGACGCGGCCGCCAAACCTTTCAAGACCGTAAAGGCCCGGCTCTCCCGGCCCGGAGCGGCGTCGCGGATAAAGGCCGGCTGTATCGGCCGCTGGAAATTCCCGGCAGCTGCGGTGCGCGGCGCTCTGGCCTATACGCACGGCTGCGACGATACGGCCTGCGTGGCCGCGGCGCTGCTCGCCTTCGATAAGATCTCGCGCGAGAAAAAGTTGGCGCACGTGGCGGTGCTGCTTACCCGCGCCGAGGAAATAGGTTTTGTGGGGGCTATTGGCGCGGCGCGCGGCGGGACCGTCCCGAAGAACGCGCGGCTTATCTGCCTGGAGTGCTCCCGCAGTTTTCCGCACGATTCGCCGATAGGGGCGGGGCCGATAGTGCGCGTGGGCGACCGCATGAGCGTTTTTACGCCTGAGCTTACCAATACCGTTTCCGCGCTGGCCGCGGAGCATCAGAAGAAGAACCCGGTTTTCAAATTCCAGCGCAAGCTGATGCCCGGCGGGGTCTGCGAGGCCTCGGCTTTCTCGGTCTACGGCCTGCGTTCCACCTGCGTCTGCCTGCCGCTGGGAAATTATCACAACATGAAGGATCCCGACGCGGTGCTGGCCAGTGGGAAGAAGGGGCGCGTAGGACAGGAATACATCTCCATCTCCGATTTCCGCGGCCTGGTGGAACTGCTGGGCGCGATAGCGCGCGGCATGAACGCGGGCGGCCGGTCCATGCGCGGCCGCATGGAAGGCATCTGGGCGCAGCACGGGCATCTCCTGCGTGAGAAAAAATAATTCCCTCTCGCGGCAGTTCATTATGATCTACGCTTTGAAGCTTGCCTGCGCGCTGCTTCCGTTGCTGGCGCTGCCGGCGGCCGCCGCCCCGGATCCAGGGGCTTCCACGGAAATAACCGACCGCTATGGCCGCGCGCTCAGGAGCTACCTGGACGGCGCGGCGGCTTCGGCCTGCGCGCCGGTAAAGCTGGAGGCCGTCTCGCCGTGGCTGGTGCTGGCCACCGTGGCCACGGAGGACAAACGCTTCTTTTCGCATCCCGGGGTGGACCTGCGGTCGGTGGCGCGCGCGGTCTGGCAGAACTCCAGGAACGGCCGCGCCGTTTCCGGCGCCTCCACCATAACTCAGCAGCTGGCCCGCGCCCTGGAGCCGCGGCCGCGCACTTTCACGGGCAAGCTGGCCGAGATGTTCTCCGCGCTGCGCCTGGAGGCGGGCCGCAGCAAAGAGGAGATACTGGAAGGCTACTTCAACGGGGTCTCCTACGGCGCGCTGATAACCGGGGCAGAGGCCGCCTCCCGGGCCTATTTCGGCCTGCCGGCGAAGGACATCAGCCTGGCCCAGGCGGCGCTGCTGGCCGGGATCCCCAAGTCCCCGGTGAACTACGACCCTTACAGGAGGCCGGCGGCCGCCTTCGGGCGGCAGCGCCTGATACTGCGCCGCATGCTGGACTCCGGGCTGTTGGACGAGGAGAACTACAGGCTGGCCCTTTCCGAAAAGGTGAGTATAAAGCCGAGGGAGAGCGCCTTCTCGGCACCGCATTTCGCCGATCAGGCGGCAAAGCGCTCAGGGCCGGGCAGGGTGCGCACCACGCTGGACCTGCGCGTGCAGGAAAGCGCCGCCGGGGCGCTGAAGAACCACCTGGACGCGTTGAGCGCACGCCACCATGTGACGAACGGGGCGGTGCTGGTCCTTGAGAACGATACGGGCTCGGTGCTGGCCTGGGTGGGGTCCAACGATTTTTTCGACACGGCGCATTCGGGCCAGGTGGACGGCGTTACGGCCCTGCGCCAGCCGGGTTCGGCGCTGAAGCCTTTTCTTTATGCGCTGGCGCTTTCGAAAGGCGCGAAAGCCTCGGATATAATAGAGGACGCGCCTTTCTCCTCCCCCGGCGGCCATGCCGCGCTGAACTATGACAAGGCCTATCACGGCAAAGTACGCCTGCGCGAGGCGCTGGCCTGCTCTTACAATATCCCGGCCGTACGCACCGCGCAGAAGACCGGGGTCTCCGCCTTCCTGGCCAAGCTGGGTGACTTCGGCTTCGCTTCCCTGGACAAGCCGGCGGCTTTTTACGGCGAGGGCCTGGCGCTGGGCAACGGCGAGGTGACGCTGCTGGAGCTGGTAAACGCCTATGCCGCGCTGGCCCGC
>PEXO01000134.1:3208-3639 GCA_002779045.1 Elusimicrobia bacterium CG08_land_8_20_14_0_20_59_10
GCGCGCCCGCCTTCGGCGTGAATTCGGCTTTCAACCTGCCTTTCGCCCTGGCCGGGAAGACCGGCACCACCAAGGATTATCGCGACAACTGGGCCGTGGGCTATACCCCGGGGTGGACCATCGGCGTGTGGGTGGGAAATTTTGACGGTTCGCCCATGCGCCGGGTTTCCGGCATAACCGGGGCGGCGCCGGTGCTCAGGGAAGTGGCGATGGAGCTGAACAGGCTGTACCCCTCGGCGTCTTTTAAGCGGCCGCCGGGGATAAGAACGGTTCGCATCTGCCCGGTTTCTGGCCTGCCGCCGTCGGCTTTCTGCCCGGCCTCCATGGACGAGGTGTTCGCCGCGGACAAGCTGCCCCGGGGTAGCTGCGCGGAGCATCTGCCGCCCGAAGAGCGCGCAGTGCTTCCACCAGCCGCGGTCAAGCCCTTCGTA
>PEXO01000134.1:3807-4140 GCA_002779045.1 Elusimicrobia bacterium CG08_land_8_20_14_0_20_59_10
CACAGCGCCTTCTTCTCCACGACGCTGGACGGCAGGCCCTTCAGGTCCCGCCCGGTGCGCTTTACCGTGATAAAATAAAAGGCCGGGCAGTCCCGGCCTTTTTGCTGTCCGCTGCGGTTTATTTCGACGTAAGGTGTTTTACGAAAACGCTCCAGCTGGTGTTCTTGTCGAACTGCAGGTCCGTGTACTTGGTCTGCAGCGAGCCCGGGGCCAGGAACACGGGCGGCGCGGTCTCGTCGGTGTTGGCCTTGATATAGGGCATAAAGATTGTCACGCCGCGGCTCCGGGAATAGTCTTTGTCCCCGTTCTTCCCTATGCGGAAGTTGTAGAGGA
>PEXO01000198.1 GCA_002779045.1 Elusimicrobia bacterium CG08_land_8_20_14_0_20_59_10
GAAGACCACTTCGCTGCGGCCCAGCACATTCATTTTCAAACTAAAGACCCCGTCCGAAACCACGGCATGCACATGGATATGCAGATTTAACGCCCCGCCGAACCGTTGAATGAAGTGAAGCTGGGCCGGCGTCCCGGTGGCGCTTTGGCAGAGAAAGCGATTTATTTCCTCAGCGAATATTCTGGAAAGCCCGCCCGCCAGCGCCGGATCGTGGTTCAGGAAATAGCGCAGCCGTTTGGGAACCACCAATACCCATTGTCTGTAAGGCACAAAGGCCAGCAGCCGCTCCAGGGCCTGGCCGGTTATAATGGCGGAGCGTTTGGCGTCGCAACTGGGGCAGCCCCGGCGTTTGCAGGAGAGGGCTACGAAGACATCGTGCCCGCATTTTGGGCAGCGGAAGCGCACCGCGCCATAGCGCATTACGCCGCATTCAATGAATTTCTCGAGCGCGGTTATTACACCGGGCTGGGGGCGGGGTGGCTGCGAACCGGCCGGGTTTTTCAGCCAGCGCTCGAATTCCTGCAGGTTGTTGAGGACTATCCGGGACAGGGGGCTGCCGGGCGCGCGGGCGCGGTAGCCGGGCGCTTCATGGCCGCCACAGCAACTACGCCCGGGCGCGGCCGGTTTAAAAGCCTGTATTGTTTTAGCAGACAGCCTTTCTTCAGCGCGCATGCCGCCCCCCGGGAATTGCGCCCGCGTAAGACTGTGATAATATAGCAGGTCAACCCGACAACGGCTTGTCGGGTTGGAAAATGGCAGGCTTTACAGACCGGTTTCGGCCGACCGGACTGAGCCGGGAGAGTAAGAGGGAAAGTGAAAAGGTGGCACCTTTTGATTCAGTTATCTTCTACCTGGGCCTGCAGGAAGCAATTGTAGACAGGGAAGAAGCCGACAAACTGGGCGGGATAATAATTGTTGATTTCCCGCTGCTGAGGTTTCAATGCGGTGTATTATTCCGAAACTGAAGGCGGCCCTGGCCGGATCAGGTTTGTAAGTTTTTTAGCCCATCAAGTGCGTGTGGAAAAAGGCTGCTGCCTTTTTAGAGCCAGTTCTTCTCCACCTGGCCGGAAACGGCGCTATAGGCCTCCCCGGAGTCCACCCCGGCCAGGCGGGCGTTCAGCTCCAGTTTTTTTCCAGGCAGCTCCACCATCGTGCCTATCACCAGGAGGTCCGCCCCCAGCATCTTCCCAAGTTTTTTCGCGGAATCCTGGTCCATCAGGCCTGATACCTGCAGTTTCAGTTCGCGGAGCACCTTTTCTATCTCTTTGCGCTCCACCACTTTTAACTTTCCCAGCTTGATAAGCTCGGTAGTGACGCGCTCTGACACCACGTTCCCGTCGGCCGAAACGCGCCCGTCCGCGTATGAGAAGCCAGCCACGGCGATGGTCTTGCCGGCGCCGCTGTAACCGTTAAGCAGAGCGTTGATTATGGGCCCGTATTCGCCGGCGTTCTTCGCCCCACCGGCGGTCAGGCCGGCCTTGGAGGTAATGGCATCCCTTATCAGCGAGGCCGCCAGCGTATGGCCGTTCTTCTCCGCCAGTTCAAGCGGCGAGTACATCACTATGCCGTGTATAATGCCCCAAACCTGGTTCGCGCATTCGCCGCCGCCGGGTTCCGGGTCCGCGCCGTTATCCAGCAGTAGTTTTATCATGGAGATGTTGCCGGCACAGGCCGCGAAGTGAAGCGGCCTGGCCTGCCTCGAGCTGTTTAGATAGGCCTCCTTGTTCACGTCGGCCCCGCGCGCTATGAGCAGCTTGGCCGCCTCCAGGCGCGAGTTAGCTACCGCCATGTGCAGCGGGGTAAAATTGCCCCAGGACTTGCGGGCGCCGTTCGGGTCCGCGCCGGCGTCCAGGAGGCTGCGCATCGCGGCGATGTCCCCTTTTTCCGCAGGATGATAAAGCGCGGGCGCCGCGCAGCCGTACGCGGCCAAACACACCGCCGGAAGAATATTATGTAATTTCATGATTTGTAGTCCGTATAGAAACTCCGTCTTGCAATAGAATTTGATGAGCGCCAGCACTTCATCCTGCCTTTCGGGGCTCTTAGCCAATACATCGCTATAATGATAGCTTTTCTCGTCTAAGAATCCAAATAGAATCAAACCATTCCCAAAAGCTCACGTAATTTATTGACCTTCGACGAGAAAGCGCCTGCGGGACTTTCACCAAAACGGTGAAAAAAACAGGCTCAAACAAGGTGGTTGTGAAAAACCGGCGAAGTCGGCGATCTTTTTGCCGCAGGGCCTTCAGAAAGAAATAAAATGTACCTCGTAGGCAAAACGTTAATTCAGTCCACGAGGTATATGTAAATGATAACAAAGAATCTTAACGGTTTCAAAATCACGACGACAAAGCAGGCGATAACATCCTTTGCCGGCTTGCCTCTGTTGCTGGGTATGGCAAAGACTCTCGGGCTGGAAGATGAGCTCAATGGGTTGCCGCTGAAGGAGCGCGCGCGGGGATATAAGCCGGCGGAAAGCGCATTTGCGCTGATGGGATTGATCCAATCGGGCGGGGAAGCGCTGGACGACGTGTCTTTATTAAAAGGGGATGAAGGGCTGTGTGAATTATGGGGCGGGATACCGGCCTCCAACACGCTTGGGGAATGGTTGAGGCGGTATGGTTGCAAGACAGTGCATCAATTGGGGCGTATACAACTGGCGACGGCCGCCAAAGTGGTGCGCGCGTGTAAATTGAGACGTGCGACGTTGGACGTGGACTCGTTCTTTCTGGAGTCGCAGAAATCGGACGTGGAGATGAATTATGAAGGGCTGTGGGGCTATAACCCCGTGGCGGTGACGTGTTCGGAGCTGAAGATGCCGATGTGCGGGATCTTCCGTAAAGGGACAGCGTCGCCGATGGCGAATATAGCGGCGTTGCTCAAGCGGGCGATAACGGCGCTGCCCGGGATTCCGGTGCGTGTGAGATCTGACAGCGCCGGTTTTCAGGCGAAGGTGGTGCGGGTTCTGCAGGATAAGGGAGCGGACTTCACCATCACAATGAGGAAGGACGAGAATGTGCTGGACGCGATCTATGGAATCCCGGAAAAGCGGTGGGCGCCCTACAAGACCGGAGCCTGGAAGAACCGCGTATGCGAGATAGCGGAAGACCTGCATGTTTTCGTGGAAGCCAAAGATCTGCCGGCCTACCGGATGATAGTGATACGGTGGGCGAAAGAAGAGCCGGGGCTGTTTGATAAAAGCCCGTATGAGTATCATGCGGTGCTTACGAGCCTGGATACCTGGCCGGCGGGGCTGGTGTTGCAGTTCCACCGGACAAGGCAGGATGGTTCCGAGAATGTGAACAAGGAGCTTTCAGGCGGATTTGGGTTATCAAAGCTGCCGTGCCGGGAGTTTATGGCGAACGCGGCGTATTTCCAGATGGCGCTGCTGTCGTGCACGGTGGCGGCTGCGTTCAGGCATCTGGTGCTGCCGGAAAGCTGGAGGCACTTTACAATCAAGACGTTGAGATTTCGGATGATCAGGCTTGCCGGAATAGTCAGCCGCCGTGCGAGATATTTATGGCTGAAGGTGTCGGAGAATTATCCGTTCCGGGAGATACTTGAAAATGCGAGATACAGGCTGCTGTGGTTATCTGTGAATATGACTGCGGCGTAGGTCCAATACGCCTGTTGATGAGGTGGAGAGGTATAAAAAACTACGGGAAAGGTCTGTCCCGAAGGAGGCGAATTAAGGGAAAAGGGCAAATTTAAAGTCCCTGATGGCTGAAAAATCCATGAGGGACAGGAAAATCGGCCGGCAGATGAATTGTCCGGCTGTAATACGGTTTTGAAACGGAAGATTTTTTGATTTTCAGTGTCTTCCACGTATCCAAACCGGACTATTGAAAGTTACGTGAGCTTTTGGGATAATTCTCTGACCGGAAAACCGGCCCAGAATTTTGTATAATAAAAATAACTGGGGTTTTGGTGTTTCCGGCATTCCTGACATAATTAAAAAAGAGGCCGCAGTGCTACGCGCTAATCCGCATCTGATCGAGATCAACGCACGGTTATGGCTTAAGACCCTGAGGAAGAAGTATTCCCTGGGTGAGATGACGCTTTCCTCCATCCCGGAGGACGAGTGGCTGGAGCTGAGGCACCTGGGCGTGGATGTCATATGGATGATGGGAGTATGGGAGCCCAGCCCGGAATCCGCCAGGATAGCCCTTGCCGACGATAAACTCCTCGCCGAAATACAAAAGATCTCTCCCGCGCTCGGACGGGACGCTATAGGCCCGTCCCCGTACGCCATTCACAACTATAAGCTCAACCCCGAGCTGGGTCTTGAATGGGAGCTTAAAGCTCTTAAGGAAAAACTGAATTCCATGGGGATGAAGCTGCTGCTGGATTTTGTCTCCAACCATACCGCCAGGGATAATCCTTTCGTGCATGAATGCCCCGACTGCTTCATCACCGGTTCCGAAGAAGACGTTAAAGCTCATCCGGACTGGTTCTTTGAAACTGAAATGAACGGCAAGAAAACTTATGTGGCCTATGGCCGCGATCCCAACTTCCCGGCCTGGACCGATTCCGCCCAGTTCAACTACTTCAATCCCTACACCCGCGAGAAGAGGCTGGAGCTCCTGATGCAGCTTGCCGACGTCTGCGACGGCGTGCGCTGCGACATGGTGATGCTGACGCTGAACGACATCCACGAGAGCACCTGGGGCTGGCTGCTGAACAGGAAAGGTTTCAAGAAGCCCGATGAGGAGTTCTGGGAACACGCCATCCGTACGGTCCAGGAGACGCATCCGGAATTCATCTTCCTGGCCGAAGTGTACTGGGGCCTTGAGTGGCAGGTGCAGCTGATGGGGTTCGACTACACTTACGACAAGGTGACCTACGACCGCCTGCGCTTCATGGGCGCCGACGAAGTGAAGGGCCACCTGCGCGCGGAAAAACTTTATCAGAAACGTTCGGTGCGCTTCATAGACAACCACGACGAGGCGCCGTCCATAGAGGCTTTCGGGCGCGACAAGGCTTTCGCCGCCGCCGTCATAATCTCCACCATAAAGGGCCTCAGGTTCTATAACGACCTGCAGCTGGAAGGGCTGCGCCACAGGGTGCCGCTCCAGCTCAACGAGATCTGGGAGCGCAAGCCGGACCTGACCGTGCGCAAATTTTACGAGAAGCTTCTTAAGATCGTGGACCATCCCGCCTTCCACGGCGGGGAATGGAACCTGCTGGAAGTGTACCAGTGCGGCCCGCAGAATAATTCAAATAAGAATATCCTGGCCTGGAGCTGGGCGCAGCGGCGTACGATCAAGATCGTGGTGGTGAATTACTCCGCCGCCCCGTCAACCGGCATGGTCAAGATCTCCATCAAAAACACCGGCGACAGTACCGCCATTTTCGAGGAAATTTCGGACAGGTTCTTCTCCTTCAGGGCCGAAGACCTTGCCGACGGCCTGCGCCTCCGGGAGATGCCTCCCTACTCCGCCTACATCTTCGACGTAGAATTTTAAAGCCCCGCTCACTAATCGTTCTCGTCAGGGTTCACGCGCCAGCGTGAACACCGCCACATCCCTGGCCCCGGCTTCAGCCAGCGCCCTTGCCAGTTCGTCAGCCGTGGCGAGGGTCGTGGCGACGTCGTCTATGATAAGTATCCGCCGGCCTTTTACCAGTTCCGGTTTCGACACCCTGAAAGCTTCTTTCATGTTTTCCCGGCGCCCGGCCTTCGACAGGCCGGTCTGAGAGGGGGTATTCCGTACCCTTTCCACCGCGCCTTCAAGCAGGAAAAGTTTCCTTTCCCGCGCCAGGACCCTTGCCAGCAGTTCCGATTGGTTGAAGCCGCGCTCGCGCTCCTTGCCGGTAAAAAGAGGGACGGCCAGCGTGAACTTGTAGTCCTTGAGCTCCGGGCGCCTGTCGTACGCCAAGGCCATGTCCAGGCCCAGCGGTTCCGCCAGGTCTTTCCTGCCCCGGTATTTGAAAGCGTGGATAAGCGATTTGAGCTCCGGATTAAAGGTGAAGGCGGAACGGACCAGTTCTATGGTTAACCGTCCGCTTTTTTGTCCCCGGCAGAGGTGGCAGTATTCGCCTCCGGATCCGAGTGGGATACCGCATTTGCGGCAGCAAAGCCCGGTTATCGGTTCAAGCGATCCCCGGCAGGGCGGACATAAAGGGGCGGCGTCCAGGTAATGCAGGTCTTCTTTGCAATGGGCGCAGGTCCTGGGCAGCAGGACATGTAGCAAATATTTTCCGATATTTCTGAGATTGAAAATCATAATAAATTGGAGCGAACAGCGAAATATGGAATAGCGAATAGCGGTGGAGTTGCCGATCTTATAAGTTCCCCGTTCCTTCCCTATTTCGCTACTTCCCTATTCTCTGCTTTG
>PEXO01000126.1 GCA_002779045.1 Elusimicrobia bacterium CG08_land_8_20_14_0_20_59_10
TGTCGCTTCATGCCACTTCGGTGTAGCCCAAAATCGGCCAGCCAAATGCTTCAGTTATTTCGTTACGCTTCCTTAACTCCGCGGGGAAGCCCGGCGGCCAGGCCGGAATCGTACGAGGCCATGGCCAGATAACCCAGGGCTTTCTGGGACATTTCCGGGGAAAGATAAGTGGAGTTGTACAGCGCGAGCATGGCCATCATCTGCTGTTTAACGGAGACGAAGTCCTGGTTCACATCTTCGGGCGACGCAAGGCCGAAGTCCGACATGGTCTTTCCCAGCAGGTCTTCCGGGAGATGAAGGGAAAGATAGAACAGCGACAGGTTGTCCGAGAAGACCATCATTCTGCTTACAAGTTCTTCCACCGTGTATTCCTTTCCCACAACAGGGGGGTTGTTTGAATCGAATGACGGCGGAAAAGGATACTCCTTAAACGTTTCGGGCTTCTGGATAAGGACCTCCTCACGCAATAACCCGGGGTTCGTCTGGGCTTCCTTCAGTATCCCCATCATAAGGTATATTTTTAAAAGGCTGGCCGGGATAAATTTGGCTTCTTCGTTTATGCCGAACCAGTAGCCCGTGGGCAAAGCGTGAAAATATACCGCTATGTCCTGAACGTCTCCGGCTTCCAGCCTTTCCCGGACAAGCTCCGCCACTTTAAGCCGCGCGGGCGGCAGCGGCAGCGCACGCAGGTCCAACAGGGAAGGGTTGAGGAGCGTGTTCCGGTACGCACCGCAGCCGGACAGAGAAAAAACCGGGGCCAGGGCCAGGACGACCGGCAGCATTACCCGGAAAAAAGAACGGAACGCAGGGATGTTCGTGATAATATTCATAACATTGAAACAGCAATATTCATAAGAAGTTCACTTAATATTTTAGTTAATTTTTAGAGCCGGCACCCGTCACCGTTACCCCTGTTTCCGCAGCGGGATGAGCGCCGCGGCCGGATAGATATCAACCGAGCGGAAACCTATCGCTGCCAGCAGGAAGCCCGGCTTTTCACCACCGGCCAGGTCTTTCTCACCCACGCGCCTCAGGAAAGGCAGTATGGCCGCGCTGCGCAGCGCGGCGCTTATAAGGAGCAGCGTGATAAAGGCCTCGCCCGGAAGGCAGTTATAAAGCAGGCCGCCGGCCAGCGCCCCCGCGAACTGCCCGAGGCAGGCCGTGAAGCCGAACAGGGCGTTATACCTTGTCCGGTTCTGTGCGCCGGCCAGCTCATAGACGAAATTATTGGTGCCCATGCCGTAGGCCGCCCAGATAATGCCCGAAAAAAGCTCCACGCAGACCAGCCAGCCGAAAGAAGGCGCCAGCGCCCATAACAGCGGTATCAGCGGGATCCCCAGGAAAGCCAGCCGCAGCACCCTGACGCTGCCATAAGCGTCGGCCATGGCGCCCCAGCGCCGCATCAGCAGATAGGTTACCAACTGGCCGGCCGTCATTATCACCATGTATTCAAGATAGCCGTAGCCGAGCTGCTTGAGTATGTACACACTAAAATAGGGAGCCACCAGGAAGGACGAGAACATGACCGCGAATATGCTGAGCAGGAACGGCCGCAGCGCCGGGTCCAGGGGCGGAGCCGGCTCTTTCAACTCCGGCGCGGGCAGGTGGAACCCGGAAGCCGGCTCGTACATCTCCCCGATATACTGAAACGACAGCAGCCGGAAGAGCCCGGCGGCGGTGAAAAGACCCCAAAAAGCCCAAAGCCCGGGATATAAATTAAGCACCCTGGCTGCGACCAGGCTGGCCAGGAAGAAAGTTACGCCCACCACCTGGTTGCGGAAGCCGAAGAAAGCGCCGCGTTTGCGGCGCGGGATGTATTCACCCATCAGTGTGGCCCAGGGGGGGCCGGCCATATTACCGGCGGTGGTATAGAGGACCATCGCCGCGGCCAGGCAGCCAAAGGACCAGCCGGCAGGCAGGAAAACCGCGCAAGCCGCTATAAAGAGGGCGGCGGCCTGCGCCAGCACATCCAGCCTGACGGCCCGGCGGCAGCTGCCGAGGCGCCGCACCATCCGCTCGTTGAATAGCTGCGCCACGCAAGCCGCCAGCGGCGGCGCCGAACGCAGGAAGCCTATGGCGGGATTGGAAGCGCCCAGCGCCAGGGCGAACGGGACGACATAAGGCTCAACAAAACCGGTCATGCCGGACCAGGCCAGCCCGTCCTTCAGCGACGCCGCAACGCTTCTCTTTACCTTATTTCGGACCATGTGTTGTTCACGGCAAACGAGCGGTATCCCTGCGCGGACCCCGGCCTCCGGAAGTCTTTACAGCCCGCACCGTATCAGGCGGGCCGCGGTTTTTCCCGGCGGAATTTCTTTTCGAACCTGGCGCCGGTCTCGATGCGCAGCACCGTGGCGGTGCGCCCCTTCACGGAAAAATGCACGTCGTGATTGGCCAGGAAGAACCCCATATCCACCCCGTCGGCCATCTGCGTCTTGTCGCGCATATTGCGCGGGTCGTGGCGGAGCGTGTCGGAGATAAGCCGGCCCATACCGGCATAGCCGGAGGCCTCCACGCGCGCCACATCGGCCCTGGCCCGCGGGGAGAACTTCACTTCCAGCTCCGGGAAGGCGTTCTTTTCCGCCCAGCCGGCCCGCACGCCGTCGGCCCGGTCATGGTCCGGCAGATACGGCTTGATATCGAGTATGGGTGTGCCGTTTATAAGGTCCACGCCTGAAAGGAAAAGGGTGCCCCCCTCCACGCGCTCCAGCTTCGCCAGGGAAAGCCCCACGGGATTGGGACGGTGCGGCGAACGCGACGCAAAAACCCCTATCTTGCCGCCTTTCAGGCGCGGCGGGTGTATTTTGGGATGAAAGGTTTTATTGGTGCTGAGGTGAAACCAGGCCAGCAGCCAGACATGGCTGAAGCCGTCCAGGCCTTCCAGGGAATGCTCCGGGGCGAACTTAGGAAAGATCCGCAATTTTGCCGCAGAGCCCGGCACAAGCCCGGGCTGGCGCGGCGTGCCGAACTTTTCCTGGAAGCAGGATTCCAGTATCCCTATGGGTTTTAATTCCAGCGCTTCGGGAAGCGTAAATGGTCGCTGGGCGGGCATCAGAGTTTTTTGGCCAGCACTATAAGCCGGTTGCGATCTTCCGAAAGGGGTTGGGCCCGGAAACCGCCCCAGAATTTAAGCGGCTTGAGCCCGGCCTTCTCCAGGGCCGCGCTCATGCGTTCCCGTGTATACAGGCGGCTGAAAAAGCTTTTTGTCCGTGTCTTGCCGGTGCGCTTCATTATCTTAGTCCACGTATTGAACGCGCCGTCCTTGTTCAACTCCCGCTCTTCCAGGTGGTAATGGTCGCCCATATCCCACCAGTTGCGCGGAATAAAGTTCTTGCGCACGAAATCCCCGTTAACTATGTCTATAAGGAAAAGCCCGCCGGGCTTGAGAGCGCGCGCCGCGCCTTTCAGGGTCCTGATATCGTCGGAGAATTTAAGGAAATAGCCGAAGCTGGTAAACAGGTTCACGGCCGCGTCGAATTCGCCGTCGAACTTAAGCCGGCGCATATCCCCGCGCATAAGCCGCAATCCGACTTTATTCTTTTTCGCGCGCGCCGCCGCCTCGCGCAGGT